>DASXIL010000373.1:0-4703 GCA_036497985.1 Candidatus Angelobacter sp.
GACGGCTTCTGCTTCCGGTCGATTCATGGCGGGAGTGGCTCAGAGAAACAAGATTCCAGAGCTTGCTTCTCTTTTGGGGACCCGCAAAACAAGATTTCAGTAAGCACGGCGTCCACAAAACTGCTATTGCCGCCGAGCTCGCTTACAAACTGATTGTCGGTCACTTTGATTAGAACGCTATCAAGTCCACATTAAACTTTTTCATATCGCCTTTTTGTGCTGTTGCGCACGCAAAAACCCCCCCTCGGAATAGTGGGCCGAGGGGGGGCGAGATTTTAGTTGGATCTAGTTCAACGGCGGATTGTCTGCATTATTATTCGGCTGGGGTTCGGACTGAGCTTGTGGTTCGGGTTGTGGCTGCGGCTCTACGTGGGCCGCTTCATTTTCACGGTCCTGGCGTTGCTGCTCGATCTCCGCTAGTTTTTTCTCTTCGCGGACTTTCTTCCAGTTCTCCATCAGTTGCTCTTGCGTCAACTGCGTCTGTGGCTTTGCTACGCCGGCAGCTGGAGCGCCAGTGGCAAACTTAAATTCGGCTGCTTCCGCCGGAGCGGGCTGCTGTGGGCGACTCATGGGAATTACGTTCCTGCCAAAAGACTGACGCGTGCGGACCAGGATTCGTTCCATACCACCTGAACCATTGCCAGAGCCCATGATGATGTAATCGATTTTGGGGCTATCAAGCAGCGCGGTCATGACCTCACGCACTGCACTGGGGCCGATCTGAGCGATTACCGGTTCATTTTGCAATTCAGGAGCTACATCAATAACGGCGCCCGTTTTGGCCGAAATGAGCTTCAATACCGTTCCCAGCGAGGCACTCTGGGATACCACGGTGAGTTGTCCTTGTGTGTAATTCACAGCTGCCATTGGCTCGGGCGATGGAGCCGGAGTTACAACTGGCTGCGCGATAGGAGCCGGAACCGAAGCTGCCATGGAAGCTGGCGCCGGTTGAGGTGCTACTGTCTGGGCCGGGATCGGCGGTACGGCTCGTGCCAACGGCGCCGGAACAGCAGGCCGGGAGGCAACTGGCTGGGTGGCGGCTGGCGCAGTACTTCCTGAATTTGCGCGATACGAGCTTATAGCCGGTTGTAAGCTTGGAGCAGCCTGAGCGCCAGAAGGTGAGGATGAAGTGGCCGTAGCGTTGGTAGCTGGGCTTGGCTTGCGTTCTGCACGTCCGCCAGACCTTTGAGCAAACGCTAAAAAAGGCGTCATCGCTAGAATAAACGCAGCAACGTTCGCGATCCTCATACAAAGCCTTCCTATAGAACCCGGATTCCTAACTTTTGCATTGTCCAGCTTTTGCGCCGGCTTCACCATTGAAAAATCATTAAAATTTCACATTTTCAGGATTGGTTTCTTGTCTCTAGGCATCCGTTCATTTGCTTGGACCGCACTCTATGGGGAAGAGGCTAATTGATTTGGGCGTCGCGGTGGACCGTGGGCGTAAGTACTTCACCCGATGCGGCATGCAACAGCGGCAACGATACTCTAAAGCACGACCCCTTACCCGAGGAACTCGCCACTTCAATCCGTCCGCCGTGCGCTTCCGCGATGTTACGGGCAAAGTGCAGTCCCAGGCCAGTCCCGGGAACGTGGGACTTCCGCGCTGAAGTGGAGCGGTAGCCGCGCTCGAAGATATGTCCCTGTTCCTCAATTGCGACGCCGCTGCCGGTGTCACTGATCGAAATAATCGCAACATCGTTATGCACAGCCAGAGCTACGTCAATATTTCCGCCGTTATGGTTGAACTTGATGGCATTGTCGAGCAGGTTGAGCAACAGACGCCAGATCTGCCCGGCATCAAATGCTCCCATGACATTCTGCTGCACGGTCCCAGAAATCTTGATTCCGCGGTCCCCGGCCTGGTTGCGCATGCCGTCAATGGCAGTCTGCACCAGTTCGGAAAGGTCTTCCTTTTCAAGGTTAAGTTTGATTTGCTCACTTTCCGATTGGGCCAGTTCCATCAGGTCTGAAACCGTCCGCGCCAGTAGCTCCACGTGTTCAAGCTGCTTGGAAAGCGTATCGCGATAATTTGTTTCGCTGCTGCCAAGCCGCAATGCCTGCTCGGTTTCAGACCGCAAAACGGTAAGCGGCTGCCGGATTTCATGCGAAAGGGTCCGCAGGAACTCTGTCATGCGCTGAAATGAGCTTTGCAGCCGCGAAATCATCGCGTTAAGAGAGCTGCTGAGTTCGTCAATCTCATCACCACTTCCGGTGATAGGAAGGCGAGTGCTCAAATCGAAAGCAGTAATCTGTTTTGCCGCGTCGGAAACCCGTTCCAATGGACGCAGGGAATAAGACGTCATAATCAATGCATTGATGGCGTGTGCCAGAATGATGAATGGAATCATGGCAAACAAAAACATGCGAAGACGCCAGCAATCCTCATCCGCCCCATCCAGAGACGTGCCAATCCTCAAGAGGTAATGACGTCCAGCAAGGCCCAGGACAGGGACATCGAGAATTCGGATGCGGGTATTTCCCGCCGTCACGTTTTGCCAGGTAGTGTGGTCGGGCTGAATGGATGTCGGCAGCGTAGGAGAACCGGGCAGATGCAACGCGGCCATTGCATGAGAAGCGTCCAGCGTGTGGCCTTCTTCGTCCAGCAGCTCGTAGTACCGCATGGAACGCTCAAACTGGGCCCGAACTTCCGGATCGGCCTCAGCGTTAAGCCACTTTACGCTGCCGGCGCGAATTTGCAGCATGCTGCGTACTGAGATAGCTCGGTCTTGCAGCTCATCATCCAACTGGCCATAAATATGGCGAGCCACCAGAACATAGGCGCTCCAGGCCAGCATTACGACCAGGAGCGCGAATGTTACAGTCTGCTTCAACGCGAGCCGGGTACTCAGCCGGCGTAAAAGCGATGATTTCATTGGGAGGCTGACGACAACATGTATCCAACGCCACGAGCGGTATGGATCAGCTGCTTCTCGTAACCGTGATCGATCTTGGCGCGGAGATAATTAATGTAAACGTCCACGATATTGGTCAGGCCCTCGAAACCCAGGTTCCAGACATGCTCGACGACCATGGTGCGAGTAACAGTGCGGCCGGCATTGCGCATCAGGTATTCCAACACCGCATATTCGCGTTGCGTAAGATTGATCGGCTTGCCCGCGCGTGTCACCATGTGCCGCATGCGATCAAGCTCCAGGTCTTCCACGCTGAGCTTATCCAGTAATTCCTGGGGACGCCGCAGAAGAGCGTGGACCCGGGCCAGCAGCTCTTCAAACGAAAATGGTTTTACCAGATAATCGTCGGCGCCCGCCTGCAATCCGCAAACACGGTCGGAAACGTCTTTGCGTGCGCTCAGAAGCAGGATCCTCATATTGGACCCGGATTTACGTAGTTTGCGAAGGACGGTTAGACCGTCAAGTTTAGGAAGATTCCAATCGAGAATGATTCCGTCGTAATCAATCTCGGTGGCCAGCTGGAGACCTTCTTCTCCGTCCCCAGCCAGATCAACGGCGAAGTGGTCTGCTTCCAGGCCCTTCACCAGTGTACGTGCTACTTTAGGCTCATCCTCAATAACCAATATCCGCATAAGTCCACCTCCCGCTTCGGTGGAAGAATTGCCGTCACTCTAATGTGCGCGACGTGCAAAGTCCATCCGCTGTTTACCCCAAAAGCTGTTGTACTTCTCTGGAATTTACAACCCCATATACTTGTGCTGCCAGACATCTGATCGTTTCACTTTGCCGATTTTTATGTTGTACGCCGGTGATATCCTTCACTGTCCGTACGGCCAAGTTCCTCGATCATCTTTCCAACGGCACTTCCCGCTGTGTTTATCTCTAGGACATGTTCTTTGGTACAGTGATTAAGCTGTACCATCGTACACAAAATTTATGAAAACGAAACAAAATATTTTTCTAATAAGAAGCTGCCGCTTTCTGATGCAGCCCCCCTTGGAGTACATGTCAGTTGAAGCTGACAGGAATAATATACCATGTCCATATGGACATATCAACCTATTGTACTTATGGACATGTACCATTCCATTGAGCCATCATTTTAACGATTTAGAGATGTAACTTATTTATTATCTGTATGTTCCTTCGATTTGGCCCATTTGCTCAAAACTTTACTCTCTGCAGGAATGTATCTTTTCTGTGGAAAACTTTTGACGCGCGACGGAAACCTGACCGGCCCAACCCTTATTCATGGGCAAATAAATTTAGCTGTCTGGAAAGATCGACTCGCGAGGTCTGAACACTGGATTCGTGGTTCCTTATGCCGATTCCATGTTTTCGGCATAATTTACTTACCAGGCTTGAAATGCGTTTTTTGTAATCGTCCGGCAAAAATGCGCGATCTGCATAGCGTGCTCTATATAGCGGCATCAAGTGAGGGAAGTGCTCCTGCAAAAAAGGCATAAAAACTTTTGCTGAGCACGGTTTCAAGAACAAAGGAATAGCCGCGACCGAACTTGCGCCAGCTGCGGCCGCAGCCTGCACCACACTTTCCAGGTCCTGCGGTGAATCGGTGATGCCGGGCAAGATGGGCGCGCAATTGACGCTTGTAGAAATCCCAGCCGCGACAAGTTTTTTTACCGCGCTAAAACGCAAGTCCGGTCGGGGCGCGCGCGGTTCCAGTATGCGTGCCAGATCAGTCTTGGTTGTCGTGATGGTTATGTGGATACTGAGCCGGTTTCTGGCGGAAATTTGCTGCAACAGATCAAGGTCGCGGACGATCAGGTC
>DASXIL010000374.1:0-5525 GCA_036497985.1 Candidatus Angelobacter sp.
ATCGTGAGTGAAATGGCGATTTTTCACCAGTTACGCCAGGGCCTTACCGCGCTCCCCCCATGCCAGTAGCACGATCGTCCCATCGCTTGCCATCCCAAGGCGGAATTCCATCGCACCATTTTCAAACTTCACATGGTAAATGTCTGAGCCGCCCTCGCTCACGCCCTTAAACGCCATGGATTTGAACGCTCCCAGCGGCTCCAGGTCATCCTGAAGGTCGCCCAGGTCCTGACGTAGCATTTCGGCGAGTGACGGCAGCATCCGATCATACTGCGGTTTGCCATGACGCGCGTCGTCAACAAACTGCCGCACCAGGGGCTCGGTTCTCGGGTCTTGTTTCTGTTCCTTGAACCTTTGCGGCCCGGCCTTCTGCTGTTCTACCACCAGCTTTGTCTCGCGCTCGCTCAGCGGTGCGCTCGGGGCCCACTGAGGGGGGCCGCCCTGGCGAAACGACAGCTTGTATGTTTTGCCATTCGCGTCTGCGATGAAAGTAAGGTGTGCGTCAACTGCTTTCAGGAAGAATTCGTGGTCGCTCTGGGGGAATATTTCAAACGGCTCCTGTCCGGTAATTTGAACGTAATAATGGTCATCTTTTCGAGATACGGTCGTGTATTGGCGCCCCAGTACGTACGCGCCCACATATCGGTCGAAGACTTGTGAATCCATCTTCACAACAGCTGGTTCATTTTTCACTTGGGCCGACAGCAGGAATGAAGTGAATGAGACGGCGGCAACGCAAACAACGGCAAGACGCAAAAAAGACATCACGAAACTCCTTTTATCCAGCCGCCGGTGATAGCAGGCTGGCGGGCAGGCTAATACGCCTCGGTATTTGGACTTTTTAGGAACGAAGGCCGTTCGTTTTCATGCGTGCAAAATTGAGCCCACGGCTTAATTCGTCACTCTCATGACCTTAAATCCGTGCCACAGCATCCACCAGCAAAAACTTCAAGTCAGACGATTACTGTCGAAATCAGGTTAATTCGCGGCCAACCCCTGTTTTTGATTACGGCGATCACGCGCGCGATGTAGTGACTGGGGCTTGCGAATACCAGTACAATGTCCACCGCATTACCTTCGATCAAAGGAACAATTATGCGAGTTCGCTCCGTCACGTTGCTTATGCTGATTGCCCTCCTGGCGCAGGGTCTGGGTTTCGCCCAGGCTCACGACCACACTTCCCCTGAAAATCTGGGCAAGGTCAACTTCAGCACTTCGTGCAGTAGTGCAACTCAGCCGCAGTTCAATCGCGCCGTGGCCCTGATGCACTCGTTTCAATTTGCTCGCGCAATTGAAGGATTAAATGCCATCCTTGTGAGCGATCCCTCGTGTGCCATTGCCGATTGGGGTATCGCACTAAGTAATTGGGGCAACCCCTTTGCCGCCGGCCTCAAACTTCCAGCGCAACTGGAGCTGGGACATAAAGCCATTGAGCACGCGCGGGCTGCGGGCGCAAAGACAGAACGGGAGCGTGCCTACATTGACGCCGTCGCGCATCTCTTTACCGATACCGCGAGCACCGATCAGCGTTCGCGCATCCTGGCGTATGAAACTGCGATGGCTGCTGTCAGTGCTGCTTATCCTGAAGACACTGAAGCTGCCATCTTTTACGCGCTGGCCCTCGCCGCAGCCTCTGACCCGGCCGATAAGACTTATGCGCGGCAACTTAAGGCCGGGGCAATACTAGAGAAACTTTTTGTACAGTACCCGAATCATCCGGGATTGGCTCACTACATCATCCACACATATGACTTTCCACCGCTGGCTGCGCGGGCGGTGGGAGCTGCACGTCGCTATGGTGAGATTGCGCCTTCGGCGCCGCACGCATTACATATGCCATCTCATACGTTTACGCGAGTCGGCTACTGGCAGGATTCCATCGATACCAACATAGCCGCCGCGGCGTCCGCGCGAAGCGAGGGCCAGACGGCGGAAGAGCTGCATGCCAGTGACTACATGGTCTACGCATATTTGCAGACAGCCCAGGACCGTGCCACCCAGCATTTAGTGGAATCGGCCGTTCAGACATTCTCGCGTTTTGATCCGACAGTGCTACTCAGCGGAGCGGCCCCACCCTCGGCGGCATATTTTGCCCGGGCGGCGATTCCCGCCCGCTACTGTCTGGAGCGGCGTGCCTGGGCTGATGCAGCGAAGCTGGAGCCGCGACCCAGTCCGTTTCTGCCCGCTGATGCCATCACCTACTTTGCCCGGGGTTTAGGCGCTGCGCATATGAAAGATGGCGCTGCCGCGCGCTCGGCAATCGGCTCGTTAGAACAGATTCGCGACAAACTCAAAATGAAAGAGGGTTATTGGGCCAACCAGGTAGAAATTCAGCGGCAGGAAGTAGCCGCATGGTTAGCCTTTGCAGAAGGCGATCCCCAGGGAGCGCTTGCCGGGATGCGCGTGGCGGCCGAACTGGAAGCCGGAACCGAAAAGAATGCTATTACGCCCGGGCCGCTCACGCCGGCGCGTGAACTGCTGGGGGAACTCCTGCTGGAATTAAAGCGGCCTGCGGAAGCGCTCAAGGAATTTGAAGCGACACTGACGAAGGAACCGAACCGTTTTCGCTCGCTATACGGGGCGGCTGAGGCGGCGAAGCTGGCCGGCGATCGACAGACGGCGCAGAAATACTTCCGACAGTTGCTCAAAGTTGCGGAGCGCGCCGATAAGCCTGGACGCCAGGAACTGGCCGAAGCGATTCGCGAGGCGAAACCGGAATAGCCGCGGTCCAGATTGTGTTTGTGAAGATCAAGTTCGAGTCCCTTCCCGCACATCTTTGCTTGCCGCCCAGCTTCACTTTTGGATGATTGAGGTACCATAGCCCCCAGCCCTTTCATGCTCCGTTATATTTCAATCCGTCTCCTCTATATGGTTCCTGTGATATGGCTGGTTGTATCGGTCGTATTTCTGCTCATACACCTGGTCCCTGGCGATCCCATCCAGCAGATGCTGGGGGAAAATGCCGCCAGCGCAGACGTGCAGGCCGCTCGCCACGCTTACGGTCTTGATGTCCCGCTGCCGAAGCAATATGTGAATTACTGGAAAGGCGTGCTGCGCGGAGACCTTGGCCGCTCTCTCCGCTTCGATCAACCCGTCACAGGCGTGATCCTCCAGCGTTATCCCAAGACGTTGCTGTTGACTGTTGCGTCCATGATCGTCGCTCTGCTCATCTCCATTCCCGCAGGCGTGCGATCTGCGCGCCGCCGTAATCGCTGGGACGACCGCCTGCTCAGCTTTGTCAGCCTCTGGGGACTCTCGTTCCCCAACTTCGCCCTGGGGCCAATCTTGATTTTATTTTTCGCCATCCGTCTGGGATTGCTGCCGGTCTCCGGCTATGGGACTTTCGCTCACCTCGTCCTGCCGGCCATCACCATGGGCGGCGCGCTGGCTGCAATCCTCACGCGCATGGTCCGTACCGCGATGCTGGAAGAGCTGGGGCAGGACTACATCCGCACCGCCCGCGCCAAAGGATTGTCAGAAAACGTGGTCGTGTATAAACACGCGCTGCGCAATGCCTTGGTGCCTGTGTTGACGGTTGTGGGACTTCAGTTCGGCGCGCTGCTGGCAGGCGCCATCGTAACGGAAACGATCTTCTCCTGGCCCGGCATCGGACGTCTTACCATCAGCGCCATCAGCAGCCGCGACTACTATCTCGTCCAGGGCTGCATCCTCATGATCGGCCTGACCTACGTGGCCGTGAACTTCCTGACTGATTTCTTCTACTCGCTGGCCAATCCACGGATCAGGCAGTAGCTTTTTGTCCCGAGCGTAGCGAGGGAACCCTACCGTGACGACAATCTGTAAGCACCAATCGAGAGTTACTTCCTTACCTGTGACAAACTCCGGTGCACGCCTTGCCGCAACCACCACGCACGGATTTATCTCTGATTCGTGTTTATTCGCGTTAATTCGCGGCCAACCGTTTACACTGCGATTTCCAGAACCTCCGCATTCACCTTTCCGTCAGCGATCACCAGTCTGCCCACGCTGATGGGCAGCTTGAATCTTCTTGGCCCTGCGCTGCCCGGATTGAAATAGAGCACGCCGTCCTTCGTCTCTTGTTTTGGCTTGTGCGAATGCCCGCTGATTACCACGGCAAAGCCGGCCGCTTTAGGATTGAGGTCCAGCGCATTCGCATCATGAATCACATAGAGAAACACTCCGCCCAGTTCGACCACTTCCGTTTCCGCGAAGCGTCGTGCCCATGCCTGTGTGTCTACATTGCCGCGGATTGCCGTGACCGGCGCGATCTTCTCCAGCGCTGGAATGATTTCCGGTGCGCCGATATCGCCGGCATGAACAATGTGTTCAGACCCGCGGAGCAGCTCCACCGCCTCAGGACGAAGCAGCCCGTGAGTATCGGAGATCACGCCAATGATCATTTGGTTTTTGATTTTCTCCGTGTCTCCGTGGTGGGTTTTACAGTCCTGCCTCAATCCGTGATCTCGGGTCCATGTAATCCCGCAGCGCGTCGCCAATAAAATTGAACGACAGCACCGCCAACATCACCGCCAGGGCAGGGAAGAGCACAAGGTGCGGCGCATCGAAAAGATGTGTGCGTCCGTCGTTCAGCATCGATCCCCAGCTTGCGGTCGGTGGCGGAACGCCAAATCCCAGAAAGCTCATCGTAGCTTCGGCCAGCACGGCTCCTGCCATACCAATTGCGGCCTGCACGATTACCGGCTGAATAATGTTGGGCAAAATGTGCCGTGTAACGATGCGCCAGTCGCTCGCGCCCAGCGCCCGTGCCGCCTCGACAAATTCTTTTTCTTTTACCGCCAGCACCTGTGCGCGCACCAGCCGTGCGTATCCCACCCATCCGCCGAGGCAGAGCGCCAGGATCAGGTTGAAGGTTCCCGGTCCCAGGAACGCCACAAATGCAATTGCCAACAAGATTCCCGGGAAGGAGAGGAAAGCATTCATTACGATCACATTGAAAAACCTGTCGGCCATCCCGCCGTAATAGCCGGCAATTGAGCCTAAAATCAGCCCCAGCAGTAGCGACCCTGCCACAACGCTGCTGCCCACCAGCATGGAGATGCGTGCCCCGTAGATCACGCGCGAGAAGATGTCGCGGCCCAGTTCGTCCGTGCCGAACCAGTGCGCGCCGCTCGGAGGCTGTAACCGCGAAGGCAAATCAATGTTGCTGGGATTCTGCGGCGCGATCCACGGCGCAAACAGTGCAAACACCACAAACACCGCTACCAGCACCATCCCGATGGACGCAAGCACGTTGCGCCGTCCGAGTGTTGCTGCGGTGTTCCATCTTTGAGATAACGATGTTTGCGAGAACACTCCCATGATCGCCAAGTCTGCTCTGTTAAATTATTCGCTATTATGAAGTATGCCAGTCTGGGTGACCCTCAAGCTGCTTCATTGCTTCGATGATTCTTTGGCCCCTCGAAAAAATAAAAGTAAGTTCAATTGGTATCATTAGAGTCTCGGACCCTGTGTGTTCACGGCCGCGCTGAATACCCTCGCAAATCCGATCGCTTAACGTCCCGATCTCCTCTATTACATCTTTG
>DASXIL010000375.1:0-6629 GCA_036497985.1 Candidatus Angelobacter sp.
TGACTTTTTGCGGGTACTCCTGTGCGCCCACCTGCGTATAGTCCGTGAATTCCTTCCAGCTTTTGCCTACGCTCCTGCGCAACAGGATCGATCGCGCAGCGTCAAAGCAGAGCTTCTCTGTCCAGGCAGATTTTATGTATGTGTTTTTCTTGTCAAAGCACCAAGCTCCATGTCCGCCCACCGTCCCAGCATGTGCTTTGCCCAGCTTATAGTCCTCGCCGCCTTCCATGTCTTTCCAATGCGCGGGATCCCAGTTTTTGTCGAAACCAATAAGCCCGCTTGCGGCAAGCATCCTCTGGCTGGGAACAATGTAGCTCGCATGATTCCGATGAATCTGCACCTCATCTGTCCCGTTTATCTTCAGTTCCACACGAGAAAGCTCGCGATCGCGAGAGATAGTAAGCGTGCCGGCCTGCTCTCTTTTGCTGTCGCCTGGGTTGAGGACAACCCGAGCCGTGAGCACGTACGACCCGAGCCGAGAAAGGTCTGAGACCTTGTGCGCAGCATCGAGCAGTTGCTGCGGATCAGCCTGCTTGTCATTGGCAATTGAACAACTGCCCAAGACTGCTAAAGTGACCAGAACGCCAGTAATTATCCTCCTACTTATCATAGTGCAATAGTGAAAACACTTCCGTTCCTTCAAACTTCTTGCGTCCATTCAAAAAATCCAGCTCCACCACAAAGCCCATGCCTTCAACCTTGGCGCCCAGTGACTGCGAAAGTTGCAGGCAGGCATTGGCCGTTCCGCCCGTAGCCAGAAGATCGTCCACAATAATCACTCGCTGTCCCGGCTTAATCGCGTCTTTATGGATTTCCAGCGTATCCGTGCCGTATTCCAGATCGTAAGTCCATTTCACCGTTTCGGCTGGCAGCTTGCGCGGCTTGCGGATAGGCACAAACCCGGCATTCAGCCGATACGCCAGCGCAGGCCCAAAGATGAATCCGCGGGCTTCAATGCCCAGCACCAGATCGACATTGTGATTGATGAAGTGCTCGGAAAGCGCGTCAATGAGCGTGGCAAAGCCCACTTTGTCTTTGAGCAAAGTCGTAATGTCATAAAACAAAATTCCCGGCTTGGGAAAGTCCGGCACTTCACGGACCAGCTTCTTCAGGTGCTCGCAGTTCAATGCGGCTTTCGGCTCCATCTACCATGCTCCTTCAATGCGAAAAGTTGTAAGACCATCCACCGGCTCGGCCGGCAATTCTGTAACTTCATCCACACGCGACGCGCGCGGCCCCTGGCGCAATTTGCCGGCGAAGGCCGCATGTTGCTGGTCGCTGCCGATGGCCAGCGCTTCCACCGTGCCGTCAATGTTGTTCCTGACCCAGCCGGCGAGTCCCAGCGAGCGCGCTTCATGATCTACAAACCAGCGGAAGCCTACGCCCTGCACACGTCCGCGAACGATATAACGTTTGGCAATCATAAGAAAAGTGCGCCCAGGTCTGGATTACGCCCGCGAAAGATAAGCGCCTTCAGCCGTGTCCACGCGGATTTTTTCGCCTTCATTGATGAAAGGCGGCACCTGCACTACCAAGCCGGTTTCAGTCTTGGCCGGCTTGGTAACGCTTGAAGCCGTGGCAGACTTCAATCCCGGCTCGGTCTCCACCACAGTCAGTTCCACGATCTGCGGCAACTCGATGCCGACGGCCTTCCCATCGTAAAACTCAACTTTGATTTGCAGGTTCGGAGTCAGGTAGTCCACAGAGTCGCCCAGCGTGTCTTTGCTCAGGTGCGTCTGCTCGTAATTCTCAGTGTTCATAAAGCAATAGTTGTCGCCATCCTGGTAGAGAAACTCCATGGGGATTTCATCCACCGTGATCTTCTCAATGGGATCGCTGGAGCGGAAGCGGTGCTCAAACATGGCGTTGGTGCGGATGTTGCGCAGCTTGGCCTGGATGAAGGCGCGCAAGTTGCCGGGCGTGCGGTGTTCCACGGTAAAGACCAGATGAAGGTCATTGTTGTGTTTAATAATCATCCCCGGACGCATCTGGGTTGCTGGAATTGCCATGTGTTGAACTCTCTCCTTGAAACCTTTGCTGATTGGTGGGTCTTTGTCTGTTTCTTGCGGGAAACGGCGAAACAGACGGCCCGGGCTCCACTTTCCCGGAACCGGCGGCAGACGAACTAAAAATTCTACCTCAAACCCGCACCTGCCTGCAGCCCATCTCTCGAATCCATTGTTTCTTCGGCCGTTTTTGCGTTTTTACCGCTGGATTTGGATTGAGGGCCGGACGCTCACGATCTCCCGACAAGGTGAGACAACAAAGTCACAGAATGGCGCTGCTGCGACAAGGTTTGTCACCCTCTCCTGAGTGCGCTTCTTACAACTCTCTAATAATCAAGCGCTTATCGAATAGCGTGCTTGGCCGTAAACCTGCAAGTTAAGTTTAGAAATTCCCAAATTGGGAACATTATTGAAAATGGACAATATGATTTCTATAAACAAACATATACGGATTGGAACCCTCGCGCTGTTGCTCTTGCTGGCTGCTAACTCCGCTTTTGGAGCAAAAAAGAAACTTTCGCCCGAGCTGGAGGAAAAAAGGGCGAGGCTCGAATCGCTTGTTGGCCGGCAGCCGCCTGGCGAGCTCATTGACGTGATCGTTCAGACCCGGGCGGGAGCGTCACTGAGCCAGCATCGTCAGAAGTGGGCGTCACTGGGCGCCACGAATAAAAGCAACCTCGATATCATCAACGGCAGTGTATACCGTATCCCAGCCAGCATGCTGCCGCAGTTGGAACAAGACCCCGATATTGCCTACGTCTCTCCTGACCGGAACACGATCCACCTGTCGCAGGAAGATTTTGTGCTCGACGCCACCCAGTCCACGGGTGTGATCAATGCCGGCTATACCGGATATGGCATTGGCGTCGCAGTCATCGATAGCGGCATTCGCACCAGCCATCCTGACCTGATGAATCTCAATACCGGATACTCGCGCGTTGTCTATAGCCAGAGTTTTGTTCCAGGACTCGATGCCAGCGACCAGTACGGCCATGGCACACACGTCGCCGGCATCATTGCGGGCAATGGCTATGTTTCCAACGGCTACATGCAGGGCGTCGCCTCCCGCGTCAACTTGATTAACCTGCGCGTGCTTGACGCCAATGGCGCAGGAAATGACAGCGCTGTCGTTGCCGCGATCCAGCGCGCCATCCAGCTCAAGAACACCTACAACATTCGCATCATCAATCTGTCTTTGGGACGCCGGATATCGGAAAGCTATTTGCTGGATCCGATTTGTCAGGCGGCGGAACAGGCCTGGAAGGCTTGCATCGTAGTGGTTGTTGCGGCAGGCAATTTCGGCCAGGACAACACGATGCAAACCAATGGCTATGCCACCATCACCGCGCCGGGCAACGATCCCTTTGTAATTACCGTGGGAGCAACCAACACACACGCGACCGACAACACTAATGACGACACCATGACCAGCTTCAGCTCCAAAGGGCCGTCGCTGCTGGATCATGTGATCAAGCCCGACCTGGTTGCTCCAGGAAACAAACTTGTGTCGCTGAGTGCTTCGGGCAGCACACTCGACCTGGCTTTCCCAGGCAACGAAGTCGCTCCTGGCCTTTACGGAAGCCGTTCCAGCACTGCCTATTATTTTCGCTTGAGCGGCACCAGCATGGCCGCGCCCATGGTAAGCGGGGCCGTCGCTCTAATGCTGGAGAGAATCCCCAGTCTCGCCCCGGACCAGGTAAAAGCCAGGCTGATGAAGACGGCCACCAAGACCTACCCGGCCTACAGCTCTTCCGTCTCAAGCAACGGCAATTCTTTTAGTATTCAAAACGACATCTTTACCGTTGGCGCCGGATATCTGAACACCTACGCCGCCGTCGCCAGCAACGAAACGCCTTCAGGAACCGCTCTTTCACCGATCGCCGTGCGCGACCTCAGCGGCAATGTGCTCTTGAAGGCCGACCCCAGCTCCGTTTGGAGCAACTCGATCGTCTGGGGCAATTCCATCACCTGGGGCAACGCCGTCAATTCCAACTCGATCGTCTGGGGTAACTCCATCGTTTGGGGCAACAGCACGCTGAACGGATTCAGCATCGTGTGGGGTACTTCGATCGTTTGGGGCGATAGCACGACCACTGCATTCTCTGAAGCGGTAAATTCAGACCAGAACTAGGGAAGCATTCAGTGTCCCGTGCGGACGGGCAACAGAGGAATTATGCAAAAGGTTTCGCTAATTGCGAAGATTTTCATCGCGGTAGTCGTTATGATCGGCGTCGCGGTGCTCGTGAACGGCCTGCTTCATTGGAAATCAGGTCAGCCCATTGAGGTATTCGCGCTGCTGATCATGACCTTGATCGCTTCGCGGCTCAAAGTGAAACTGCCTGGGATCAATGGCAGCCTGTCAGTCAATGTGCCATACCTGCTAGTCGTCGCGGTTCGGCTCAGCGCTGGTGAAGCGCTTGCGATCGCGGCGCTGGCCAGCCTTGTTCAATCAATTCCAGCATTACTAAATATCCGGGCTACGGTCATTCAGGCCCTCTTCAGTTCGGCGGCGATTACGAATTCAGTCGCGGCGGCAATATTTGCGTTCAATCTTGCATCCAGCCACGGCGTGCTCGGCCCACTGTCAGTGAGCGCAGCCGGCGCGGCGTTCTTCCTGGCCAATACGGTTCAGATCGCGCTGGTTCTTTGGCTGGCGGAAGGACACAACCCTTTCAACGCATGGCTGGGAATGGCCCGGCTCTCCGTGCCGTATTATGTTTTGAGCGCTGCAGTGGCCGCAGTAGTATGCACCGCTGTCCAATTTGCCATATGGGCTGAAGCGCTGGCCCTGCTGCCGCTCATGTATTCCATCTACGCATCGTATCGGATCTACTTCGCGGCGCCGGCCGCTGGCCAGGAACCGGCGGCTGCCAAAGCGATACGCGCCCACGCGGTTTCCGCTACTTCGGCGGCACTAAAATGAGTCCTGTGTGCCGTTTCGAATCAAGTCAGCGATCATCGCTGCTATGGAGCCTTAGGAGCGGTGTACTGTTCCCTTTCTCCTGGACGGTTCTTGCCTTGATCGTTCTGGTGATTCGCCTGGCGCAAGGCCGCAGCGTGGCATGATCTTCTCGATCAGCTATTATTTCTCGCTGCTCTCCAGATGAGCGCAATCGTATACTTTGCGTTTTCTTCCACGATCAGGTTCTGCCCTCGAATGTGTGCGCAGAACAAGGCAGCACGCCCAGTGAATGCGTATGATTTATTCCTTTTCCTTCCAGGCGGGCAATCCTACTTTATAGTCGGGAAAGTGCGCCAAATTGCCGGAACGCAGGTTCGAGGTAATCGACTGCCGGATTCGTTGCAGAGTCCCCGCCCCTTGTAAATGCAGAGTGTGTGTAAGCGATTTACGGCTGAGTGGCCGGCCAACACTTTCCAGATAAGCAATGATCCTATCCAGCAACCGCGGGCTAAGAATAAAGCGCAGCTCCGGATTCACGTCCCGGATAATTTCTTGCCAATGTTCGCGCGAGTAACCCAGACTGAGCAGGGCCACACGGCAGCGCTCGGCCCGGCGAAGGGCATTGTGCAGATCAAGCAGAAGCGGCCCTACGCTGATGGCGAATGGCTGCCCTGATTTGCCCTGGACTCTGGCTTGCTTGAGTTTTGGCTGTTTCCTTCTGTCTCTAATCATGCATCCTCACAGAGCGGCTCGTAGCACGCTAAAGGTAGCGCCGGGGACAACCAACTGGTACAGCATTCCTGCTTCAATCCGGAACTGCTCATAATTTACGATGATTCCCCTCGCTACCCGCCGCCATTCCTCAGAACCGTTTTCTGCTTCCGGCATCTCGGAGCAAAACTTAAGCAGGCGCGCGGCTTTCAGCTTCAATAAGTCCGCCGCTCTCTCAATACGCCGGTTGGGAGGCGCGAAGCAGGCAAGGGCCTGCAAGACCGCCTCAAGATTTTTGACCATCATCCGGATGGCTTCTTTGGAATCATCGAAGGTGTTGCATTCAGCGAGCTCCAGGTGATGGACCTTCAGAATCAGATCACGCAACGGTGTCTGCCTGGCGATCTTCTGTGGCTTCATAGGGCCTTGACCCGTTCTGTGCCCAGGCTGTCTTCAATCTTTGCAAAAGCTGCTTCCAGAATTTGCAGGTCTTCCTCTGTCATCACGCTTTCTCCCCAAGACGAGAGCACAACGACGATCCAGGCGATGACGGCGAGGACGTTGGCAATCTGGCTGATCTGGCGAACCAATAAGAAGATTGGTAAGGGGTAGTGTGCCATTATTGCTTTGGTCACACCCTGGACTAAATAAAGCAACCCAAGACCAGAAGAAATTCCAGCTACAAGCCGTGACCAATAGAGCCCAAGATAGCGAGAATAGAGGGTAATGAAAATGAAAGCTACGCCTACTGACAACTGGGCTCCAAGCTCAAGGCGATTTTCAATAAAACGGATGGGCCAGAGCGCCACAAATATGGTGACTCCACAGACGCTCACGATTAAGAGGGCAATGGCCTTCTCCTTCTGTGGCAAATTCAGCCCAGGTAGAACACGGCGACCTGCTTCAATTAGTGTCAAGAATGCCATCAGAGAGACAATATGGCCAGACACATAAAAAATGTAGTAATAGGCCGAGTAGCTGGTTAGGAAAGCAGCGAAGAGCAGCAATAG
>DASXIL010000376.1:0-7438 GCA_036497985.1 Candidatus Angelobacter sp.
TTTCTACATCGTACGCACTGATAGTTCATCGACTGATGTGGGCTACAAGAAGTGCATCGATGGCGAGAAACAAAGGCAACTTCTCCGTCCCGCCCTCCGTAACGCGATACTTTCTCAAATTCTGCAGTTCAAGCAAGCTCAATTTGCGATTGGCTCTCAGAGGTGCCCATACACGAAAGAACTCCTCAAATTTGAGACTTGCCACGTTGATCACCTACCCCCAATGACCTTTGAAACTCTTGTTACCGAGTGGTTGAAGCTGAACGGCTTAAGGGAAGCAGATGTTCAGATCACGGAGCGAGAAGATGATGCCTCAACACGGTTTATGACCGATGTTAGCCAGATTGCGTCATGGATCACCTACCATCAGCAACATGCACGGCTCCGCATTCTCAGCCGCAGGGGTAATCTTTCTAACTCAAAGATAGAGGCTGGGTTGAAGGCAAGAACGGAGTCATCCAGACAAGATGCGCTCTGGAACAAGGAGAAATAGCGTTGGAAACGAAAGCAATCATTTCAGCAGTTTCATCCCGAACCTGACCTTGCACTGGACAACCGGCACACGCGCAGAGAGTGGCGCATGCCAGGCTGGGCCTTGAAGCGAGAAATCATCCCGGATATAAACAGCTTTTCCTCAGCTTAATCTCATTTAGCCATTGCCTCCTTCGCCTTCGATTCGCATAATAAGGATACAAGTGGCAGCGTGACGACTTTTACTCCTAATTCGAAGCAGAGACAGGCCATAGAGCACGCGGTTGGCCCCATACTGGTGCTGGCCGGCGCAGGCACAGGCAAGACCACGGTGCTGGTGGAGCGGATTGCCTGGCTCATTGAGCAGGGACATGCGAACCCGGATGAGATCCTGGCTATCACGTTTACTGACAATGCGGCCGATGAGCTGAAGGCGCGGGTGGAAAAGCGTCTGCGCCGCAAGACCGCTGGCGTTAAAACAAACGGCTTTAAGACAAACATATCGGCCGGGACGTTCCACGCTTATTGCCTTGGCGTTCTGAAGCGTGCAGGCCAGGATTTCAACTTGTTGTTGCCGGAAGACGTGTACGTGTTCCTGCGGCAGCGCATTGACCAACTGGGATTGAAGCGTTTCATCAAGCCGGCTGATCTGGGCCAGTTTCTTGAAGACCTGAAAAATTTCTTTGATCGCTGCCATGAAGAGCTGGTCGGTCCGGAACAATTCCAGCAGTATGTCGATGGTTTGTGGCCTGGTGGAGATCTCCCGCGCAACTGCCGTTCCAAAGAAGTGGAAGAGATGGGCGCGCAGGAAATTATCGAGCGCTGGCAGGAGATTGCCCGCGTTTATACCAACTCCATGCGGCTGCTGGAGCGCGACAATCTGGGCACGTTCGGCATGATGATCCGCAATGCCGTGCGGCTGCTGGAATCGAACCCGGCATTGCTGGAGCGTGAGCGTAGCAAAGCGCGGTTCATCCTCATCGATGAATTTCAGGACTGCAATTCCAGCAACATCATCCTGGCCCAGCTTCTGGCAGGCGACGAGCAGAACATTTTTGCAGTGGGCGATCCTGACCAGGCCATATATCGCTTTCGTGGCGCTTCGAGCGCGGCCTTTGAAGAATTCCAGAAGCGCTTTCCCCAGACTGAAGGCGTGGTGCTGGATGAAAACCAGCGGTCGCGTGGAAATATTTTGCGCGTAGCATTTTCTGCTATTAACGAGAATCCGCCGGTGCAATCGCTGGGTGATCGGGTGAAGTTTCAGCGCGCACAGCTTGAATCCGGGCGCGACCGCAGAGACCAGCAGGAAGGCCGCTTCGCTTTTGACGAGCCTGTAGAGATCGTTCTTACCGATTGCCATGAGGGCGAAGCTGCATTGATCGGTGAAGAGATTCAGCAACTGCGCCGTAACAGGCGGCCCGGTGATTGTTCGATGGCAGTACTGTATCGCCAGCATATGCAGCGGGAAGACCTGATGGCGGAACTGGCGGCGCGGGACATTCCATTCATCGTGATCGGGCTCAATGTGCTGGAAACGGCCATGGCGCGAGACGTGCTGGCCCTGGCTGGGGCCGTGGGCAATGACAATGCCGCGGACAGCCTGTTCCGAGTCTGCGCATTGCCAAAATTCAGTGTCGCTGCCGACGAGTTGCGAAAAAAGTTGAGCGCAGCCGCCGGACGGGAGAGCTTTAAGGCTGTGCTGCACACGCTGGAGTCGGCGACGCCGGTGCTGGACGCAATCAAAGAGGCGCGCGCATTCATCCGGGAGCAGGAGCTGAGCGCGGAAGGATCTCTTACATATCTTGTCCGGCAGTTTGGTTTGCCGGAGGGTGACGCGGTGGTCCAGGCGATTTTGCGCTTTGCCTCAGCGTGGGAGAAAAAGGCCTTTGTGAAGGACGCGTCCCTGCCGGAGTTCCTGCAATATCTGGATTACTACCAGAAAGGCCGGGGCATTATTCCGTTGTTTACGGAAGAGCAGATGGCGGAGCTGGAGCGTCGCAATCCTGGCGCAGTGCAACTGATGAGCGTGCATGCTGCCAAGGGATTGGAGTTTTCCCACGTCTGGCTTCTGCGAGTCACTTCAGGGGCATTTCCCACATATTTCAAGGAAGGTCTGTTTGAATTTCCGCCAGCTTTGCGCAGCTCCATCGCCGTGGGCGAAGGCAAGCTGGTGCACGACCAGGAAGAGCGCAGGCTCTTTTATGTGGCCATCACGCGGGCGCGCGACCGCCTAAGCATCGGGTCGCGTCCGGGAAAGGGGAAAAAAGATCCCACGCCTCCGGGATTTCTGCGTCCGTTGATCGGCGACCGACGGCTGACCGCCGCTCTGACCACCCGCACCAGCGAGAGTACGAGTCCGGTGACGCTGCCGCTCGATCCTTCACCTCTGGGACGCTGGATGCTGCTGCCGCCGGCGTTTCCAGCGGAGATGGCGCTCAGCGCAAACGCTGTGCAGAGCTATTCGACGTGTCCGATGAAGTTCAAGCTGGAGCGCGACTGGAAAATCCCCGGCGAAGCCGCCGCGGCCATGCAATACGGCTTTGCCATCCACACGGTGCTGAAGAATTATTACGATCCGGCAGCGCACGGCAGGGAACTCAGCGTTGAAGGTGCCGTGGAGGCATTCAAGGTTGAATTCGGCAAAGGTTATATTGACGATCCGGTCCAGCGGAAGATGTATGAAGAGCGCGGAGTGGACCAGTTGCGCACGCTGCTGCTGGCCAGCCCCAGAGGTTCGGCCAACGTGATTGCCACCGAGCATAAGTTCAGCTTTAAGCTGGCCGAGCGTGAAATAAAAGGGCGCATTGACCGGATTGACCTGCTTGATGAGGGCGTGGTGCGGGTGATCGACTACAAGACCGGAGCGCCGAAAGAACGCAAGTTTGCAGACGAAAGCCTGCAGCTATCGATTTATGCCATGGCCGTGGCACAGATGAATTTGTCACCGCGAGAGCTGGTGCTGGTAAACGTCCAGGACAATAGTCTGGCGGTTTCCAGCCGTTCGCCAAAGCAGCTGGATGCGGCCCGCGAAAAGATAGAAGAGGCGGCTGAGGGCATCCGGCGGGGCGAGTTCGATCCCAAGCCGGGGTCGCACTGTCGCTGGTGTGATTACCAAAACTTGTGTCCGGCAACGGAGCAACGCGTCTTTCTGCCGGTGAAACCTCTTGATCTGGAAGCAGAAAAGAAAGTTGCCGGGGTGAATGGATGAATTGGTTGACGCTGCACCTTGAGAGCGAAGTGGGGGCATGATGGGTCTGGCAAATATTCTGCTGGTAGTGCTGGGCGCAGCCTTTGGGTTCGCAATTGCGTGGCTGCTGGTGCGTCCGAATGCGGCGGTGCTGAACGCGCGCTTGTCCGCCTTACAGCAAGAGCTGGCGAAGGCGAGGCTGGAAGCACAAAAATTTACCGACCTGAACAATCAGTTGAACGCTGCCAAGGTGAAACTAGAAACCACTGTGGCTATGGAACGCAAGGCCAATGAGGACAAGCTTGCCATCCTGAACCAGATGACACAGGAACTGCGCGAGAGTTTTCAGGCTCTTTCCGCTGAAGCGCTCAAGAGCAACAATCAGGCATTTCTTCACCTCGCACAATCGACGCTGGAAAAATTCCAGAGCGAAGCCAAAGGCGACCTGGAACTGCGGCAGCAGGCGGTGGAGAACCTTGTGGCGCCGATTGGCGAGTCACTCAAGAAGGTGGATGAACAAATCCGGCAGATGGAAAGCGTTCGCGACCGAGCTTACGGCGACCTGACTACGCAGGTCCGCTCGTTGATCTCAACGCAGGAAAAACTTCAGGCTGAGACTGGGAATCTGGTGAAGGCGCTCCGTAGTCCCACGGTCCGCGGACGCTGGGGAGAGATTCAGCTCCGCCGAGTGGTGGAGATTGCCGGGATGCTGCCGTACTGCGATTTCGTGGAGCAGGAAACGGTCACCACCAGCACAGGACGGCTGCGTCCAGACCTGGTTGTGCGGCTGCCCGGAGGAAAGAACGTAGTGGTAGACGCCAAGACCCCGCTGCTGGCCTATCTTGAAGCCGTAGAAGCAACGGACGACGACTTCCGCCGGCAGAAACTTGCGGACCATGCCAATCAGGTCAGGACTCACATGCTCCAGCTCAGCTCCAAGCTGTATCAAGAGCAGTTTGAGCCGACGCCGGAATTTGTGGTGATGTTCTTGCCGGGTGAGACGTTCTTCAGCGCGGCGCTGGAACAAGACCCTGCCCTGATTGAGCGCGGCGTGTCACAAAAAGTAATTCCGGCCTCACCTACGACGCTCATCGCTCTGCTGAAGGCCGTGGCGTATGGATGGAACCAGGAGAAGCTGGCGCGCAATGCCCGTGAGATCAGCGCGCTGGGCAAGGAGCTTCATGATCGGCTGCGGCTGCTGGGTACGCACATAGACAATGTTGGAAAAGGGCTTGACCGTGCCGTGGAGTCCTACAACAAGGCCGTGGGGTCGCTGGAGAGCCGTGTGATGGTTTCCGCCCGTAAGTTTGTTGAGCTGGGTGCTCCCGTGACCGAAGAGATTGCCGAGCTAGGTCCTATTGAGACGACAACCAGGAACCTGACGCTCGATTTCGACGATCCTGAAAAAGCGGAACCTACGAAGAATGGGGAGCCTTCGGTTGGAAACGATCTTGTATCTGGGCGAAATGCACTCTCGGCAAGCAAGGCATCAGACTGAAATCTGCGCTGCGGATTGTTTTTTTGTGACCTTCCATGTGAGCAAGGCGGCGCACAGAATCGTGATCCACTGCAGGGCGAAGGGGAACCATCCGCCCAGGGCAGTCTTGCTGACGGAAAAGAGCTCCCAATAGAAATTCATCAGGGCATGGACGGTCCAGGGAAACCAGATGGAATCCCAGCGGTAATAAAACCAGGCGAAGAACACGCCGCCGCTACCCAGCAGCAGAAAAAGGGCCATGGCTTCACGAAAATTGCCTCCCTGCTCTACGTGTCCCCAGCCAAATAGAGCCGCGGTAAGCAGCATCGCCAGCCACACCGGCCATCGACATTGGCGATGGAGCTGTCCGAATCCGTAAGCGCGAACCAGAAGTTCTTCCGCAAAGGGCGCGAAGAAGGCAAGATAGAAAATATTCGGCCATGCGAGTTTGCCCATGTGGTGCGCGATCGCCAGACCGATGAAAAATGGCGCTGTGGCCAGGAACCCGAACAGCAGGCCTTTCCATAAGCCGCGGTCAAGCCTGAGTTCCGCGAAGGTATCTCGGAAGTTCTTTCCCAGGGCGAGGGCGACCGCTGCCATGCAAAGAAGGATTTGCAGAGAGGTCTTGATCCCTTCCGGTACATAAAAGGGATGGCCACGGTAGAGATGGCGGTACGCGGGGATGCGTACCAGCCATGCTTGCGCGTCGTAAAGAACGTAGAGCACCGCCAGAACAAGAACGGAGTACAGCAGGCTGTTGCGGTTTGTTTTCAAGCAAGAACTCCAGGCGCTCAAATTCGGCAATTGCCGTTATTGTCCAATGACTGCGCATGAATGACAATCGCGCATGAATGAGAACCAAAAGCCAAAGGGGACGCTTGCGCGTCCCCTTTTGGTTTGATGTGAAAGCCAGTTATTTCTTCTTGGCTTTCTTTTTTGCCTTTTTCTTGGTTGCCATGTTTCTATTCTCCCTTTCCATTTTTCATGGATGTGCGGTCCTAAGTAAAAAACCGCAATTGATGAATGTATAGAGTGGTTGAAAATCGAAGTCAAGAAAAAAATTGATGTCATGTTTGATTGCGGGACGGGGCGAGAGCGTCTGAAACCGATTTCGGGGCCGCGATGCAAGCCTGAGCCTGGAGTAAATCCTCGACGTGAGTTGAAAAAATCCTTGATGTTAGCGGGTCCGCGCGATGGTTGAGAGAATTTTTTTCTTTTGCGCAGAAGCATTCGCGAAGAAAATCGAGCGCATTCGCAATCAAGCGCCGGTACCTTGGTAACCAATTATTTTTTTCTGACGGACGGTCATCCCGCCGCCCGTTTCGTGGCGCACCAGAGAAGACGGTCAGTGCCGGACAACTAATTTGAAGAGCGCTATACCGGCGATGGAATCCTGGAATGCGTGGGCCATCATGCCTGGCAGCAGGCTCTTCCGCAAGTGGGCCAGTATGCCGAAGAAAATTCCATAGAACCCGATCACAACCATCATTCGCGCGCCCTGATATCCGTGCGCAAGCCCAAACACGATTCCTGAAGCCACGATGCCGACGATCGCATTGCGGCTAAGCGCGCCAAATTGGCGCTGTAAATATCCGCGGAAGATAATTTCTTCAAACAAGCCCGCGCATACGCTCAAGAGCACAAAGAGTCCGGCTTCAAGATAGGTATGGGGGGCCATTGGACCCAGAAGGCGCAGGGTATCATCAACTGATTTCTGCATGTTATGGAGGTCAATGGTGCCCAAAGCAACCCGAATCCCGAAAAGAAGTATTAAAGACGTAATCCAAAACCCGACGGCCAGAGCAACGTCCAGCAAAAATGATTCCACGGTTTTCCAGCGTCCGCCGATCAAGTCACGCATGCGCACGCTGCGCAGGCGAATGCCAAACCAAATCAAAAGGATCAGGATCAGTTGCGTGACAAACGTCCCGCCATAGAGCAGAATTCGCGAACCCGATCCCTTCACCGCACCGACCTTCGATGAACCGAGAAGAGAGTTGCCCAGGATCAAGGCCGTGATCAGCAGCGTATGCCACAGCGGCGCAATCAGGGCAGGCTTTGCCGGCGGAACCGGGGCAACGAGCGGTTCAGAGAGGGTTGATGGAACTTCGGGTGTGGGCTGCGGGTCAATGAACTGGGTCATAGGTTTTGGAAGCGCGCTGGCGCTGAGCTTCATCTTATAATGAAGGGTTTGGTTTCCTAAGGAGAGATTTATGGAAGATGTTGTCATTATCAGCGGGGTACGCACGCCCATCGGTAAATTTCAGGGATCGCTGGAGCCGTTGTCTGCGCCTCAGCTCGGG
>DASXIL010000377.1:0-6469 GCA_036497985.1 Candidatus Angelobacter sp.
ATGACCGCTATCCCGAAGAGAAGGCTGCCGCGGCGCAGAAAGGAGCTGCATCCTGCTGCGGAAATGAGAGTCACAGATGAACAAACTAACTTGCTGCCAAACCGCAGCGAGCGCGACACGCAATATCCAGGCCAAGGCGGCGGATGGCGGAGTCCATCCGTCGTCCGCTAAGCGGCGCGGGTTTGCACTGGCGAAGTGTTCACTGCCGACGCTTATTCTGGTGTTGCTGCCAAAGTGTCCCGCTTGCTTTGCGGCCTATGTGGCTCTGGGAACGGGAATCTCTGTATCTGCGGCATCTGTGTCAATTCTCAGGACTTTGCTCATCGTGCTATGTGTAACATCCCTGGTTTGGATTTTGCGCCAGTACCTTCCGCTCGACGCTGACGAACCGGCTGCGTCCAGATAGTCGTCTCTACTAAAAAGGCTCATTAGACTTAATCCTTAATTAAGGGCGTCGGCAAGACGCCCTTTTTAGCGAGAAGCGGTAAATTTTTGTTGAGCAGAAGGTTGTTTTTCACTTTACGGTGCCAGCGTCTCAGGAGACAAATGTATACTAATTGAAACAAACCAAGGCTATTGGAAAGCCCGCCTGCTAAGAGGTTCGGCCCTTGAATTCCCTCCCCTTTTCTATCGCGTTTAGATTTTTTCTGCTGTGCTCAATTGTCCTGCAAGCGCAAACCAGTGGAAGCCGGCAACAACCGTCGCCAGAGAACCCGAAGCTTCTTCAGCGTCCTTCCACGCCTGTTGCGGCTGACAGTCCAACCGAAAAGGCAGCAACTCCGCAGCAAATAGAACTAACGGTGCCTGCTGGTACACCAATCCGAATCGCCCTCTCTAAGCGAGTGCTTATTACGCATGCAGGAACCGCGGTAAAAGGCAGAGTGACGGATACGGTGTACGCTTTTGATCAACCCGTGATCCCTGCCGGGAGCGAAGTGCGCGGGCACGTGGCCCGGGTCGCGCCCATATCAAAATTGCGCCGCACCATGGCGATTGCAGATGGTGATTTCACACCTGCACGCCAGTACACCGTCACCTTTGACAAGATCATCCTGGCCGACGGACGAAAGTTGCGGGTGAAAACCACTGCAACACGTGGCACGCAGAACGTGATTCACCTGGTGAGCGATCCTGGGAGGGCCGCGAAGAGGAGAAATGCCGCAACCAGGGCCCTTGACAGCGCGAAGCAGGAGGTGAAAGACACGTACCACCGGGCTATGACCGAGATCAAATCGCCGGATAAAATGCGTCGCGCCAAGCAATATCTGCTGGCGCAGCTTCCCTATCGCCGGCAGTATCTGGAGCCCGGAACGCGCTTTGACGCCGATCTGAAAGCGCCGCTCGATTTCGGACAGGCGACACGCGTGCCTAAACAGCTCGGCTCCGTGGGCATGGCACCTGCGCCGGATACGATGCTGCGCGCGCGGCTGACGGCAGAGGTCAGTTCAGCCACGGCAAGCCATGGTACGCCAATTGAAGCCGTGCTAACCGCGCCCGTGTTCAACGCTGCGCACCAACTCCTGCTGCCGGCAAATAGCCGCATCATTGGTAAAGTGATGCACGCCAAACCGGCGGGCAGGCTGCACCACAACGGTGAATTGCGTGTTGTCTTTGAAAAGATTGAAACTCCTGAAGGACAGGTACAAGCCATGCACGGCAGTCTGGAGGGGGTTGAAGTGGATAGCGCCGCGAACATGAAGCTCGACAGCGAAGGCGGCGCCCACACTACTGACAGCAAGTCCCGCTATCTTTCCACCGGACTTGCTATTCTGGGCGCCGCTGCCGCTTCGCATCCTGAGAGCGATTCTGGCGCTTCAGACGGGATTGCCGATCCCGCGACACGAAGCGTCGCAGGCGGCTCCGGGTTCAAATTGGTGGACGCGATCGTTAGCCTGACCACAGATTCAAAAACATTTTCGTCCGCACTCGGCTTTTACGGCGCAGGAATGTCAGTCTATTCACATTTCCTTTCCCGCGGAAAGGATGTGGTTTTCCCCAAAGATACGCCGGTGGAAATCACCTTTGAGCGAGGCCATACCGGTGGACGTCCTACGCCCTGAGCATCCGAAAGAACTTTCCGCCCTCCCGGCTATAAGGATGTGCTGAGGCTGCGCAAGATGCGAACTCCGACTACGCGGTTCGACCTCCGACCACTCCCAGTTCCGTGCCCGGCAAAGGCTCGTTGGGCTTCATCCAATAAGCCATGATCGCGCCGAACAATGACAGGCCAATACACCCCACAAACGGAAGGTTCCAGTTGTTGCTCTTGGTTACATAAAACGCTACCTGTGGTGACAATGCCGCCGCCAGCGCCGAACCAATATTCATCAGCCCGCTTGCTGACCCTGAAAATCGCGGCGCGATGTCCATAGGGATTGCCCAGAACGGGCCAATCGTAAATTCAGCAAAGAAGAACGCCGCGCTCAGGCAGAGGGCAACAACCCTCAAATTATGCGACAACAACACGGGAAACATGAAAGAAAGAGACAACAGGAAGCCGCCAATCACCAAATTCCGCCGTGCTTTGTTGCGATCGCCCGTCTTTTTCAAGATGAGGTCGCTCACCCATCCGCCCACTGCGTCACCGGCCACACCAGCAAAGAAAACACCGGTTGAAAATAATGCGGACTTTTTCAGATCCAATTTGTAACCGTGGAGAAAGAAAGAAGGCAGAAAAGTCAGATAGAGCCAGAGTGTCCAGCCGTAGCAGAAATAAACCAGCGTGACAGGCGACATTCGCTTGATCAGCGGCCACCATGGTACGGGATCTTTCCTCCTTTCCATTTTTAAAGCAAAGCGAGGAAGAACCGATAGCTCCTGGTCGGTAATTCCGCGATGGGCTGCGGGATCATCACGGAAATAAAACCACCACATCACGGCCCATAACATGCTGATGCCGCCTAATACGAAAAAAGACATTCGCCACGAACTGGCCACGATGATCCAGGCCACAATGACCGGCGCAATGGAATTTCCCAGCCGGGAGAACGCGTGCGTGATGCCTTGGGCGAAACCGCGTTTCTCCGCCGGCATCCAGTCCGCCAGCGCGCGCGTTGCCGTGGGAAAGGTTGCACCTTCTCCAAGCCCTAGCAGAATGCGGCACAGGATCAACCCAGTGAGGCTGTGCGCCAGCCCCATCAGCAGAGTAGAGCCAGCCCAGATCACTGCACATACTGTAAGAGTCAGGCGCGCTCCAAAACGATCGCTTAGCCATCCTCCCCACACCTGTAACACCAGATAAGCCCAACCAAATGCGGAAAGCACTGAACCCAGTTGATTGGCGCTGAGATGCAACTCTTTCGCAAATACCGGACCAGAGGTACCCACGTTGATCCGGTCGATATAGGTAAGCCCATACATCAGGCAGACCATAAAGAGCACGAGATTAGTCGAGGAAAAAATCCTCTGGAAGGGGCTGCGCGAATCGGCGGCAGTAGAGAGTTTTGTATTGGGGGTGGCCATATGAGTGCCGCCAGTTTTATCAGGAAAGCGGGTTTGCGGCAATGATCTTCTTTGCGTAATTCGCTGGGCACTGCTGCAACTAAATGTCGACTATGATCGCCTGTTGTTCGTGCTCCGCCCTCACATTGCTCTCCAAGCAACATCCAGCTACTTAGCATGCATCATACTTAGCTACACCGAAAGAAAAGCGCCAAGAAAAGAGACCCTTTGCCCCAAACGCTGGTGTTCAAGAAATCCGGAAAAGCGATTCCTCAACAGACCCTGGTTGCCGCCAAGAACGAACCCAAACCCAAAAAGTCGGCTGCGATGTTTGCCGGCATGACCGAAGCTGAAGTCATCCGCAAGGCCCAGGCAGGCGATACGCAATGTTTTGAAGCGCTGTATAACCATCACAAACGGCGTATCTTTTCACTGTGCCTGCGCATGACCAACAATTACGCCCAGGCGGAAGACTTCATGCAGGAAGCTTTTCTGCAACTCTATCGCAAGATCGCGTCGTTCCGCGGCGAATCGGCGTTCTCAACCTGGCTGCACCGTCTCTCTGTGAATATCATCCTGATGCACTGGCGCAAGAAGGGCCTAAACGAGGTCTCACTGGAAGAGACTTTAGACCCGCAATCGGAAGATGGTCCCAGAAAGGACATCGGCAAACGGGACGAGTCGCTTCATGGTTCAGTTGATCGCATGACGCTGGAAAATGCCATCTCCAGCCTTGCTCCCGGTTACCGCATTATTTTCCTGCTGCATGACGTGGAAGGCTACGAGCACAATGAGATCGCGGAGATGCTGGGCTGCTCGATTGGCAACAGCAAGTCGCAACTGCACAAAGCGCGCATGAAACTGCGTACGTTGTTGCCGCGGGCCGGAAGCGCCAAGAATACCAACATTGAAACACTGGAGATGGCAGTAGCCGCGTAACACCAGGGCCACGCTCCAATCTGAGAGATAGTAGAACCGGTCTCCTAAACAAGGTTATTTTTTGAACACCACGCCGCCTTTCATGACGAAGGCGATCTTCTGCATCACCGAAATGTCAGAGAGCGGATTGCCCTCTACCGCGATGATGTCGGCATACTTGCCGGCCTCGATCGTACCGATATCGTTCTGCATTTGCATCAGCTCGGCGCCGCGGATGGTGGCAGCACGCATGGCTTGCGCCGGCGTCATTCCCCACTTGACCATGGTGACGAGTTGCCGCGCAGGGCTCATATCCCACTCAAACGCGCCCACGTCAGTGCCAAACGCGATCTTCACGCCAGCCTGCAGCGCGCGGCGGAATGTGTCCTCTTCGATCTTCAGGCCGGGCGATTCCTGCGGCTGAGTGCCCGCGCGTTCGGCCCGCCACTGAGCGTCGTACTCCGCGACGTACGGCGTAGGTACGAACCAGATGCCCTTCGCGACCATCGTCTTCAGATCTTCCGGCGCGATGTAGTTGCCGTGCTCTAAAGTGTCGACGCCCGCTTCCACAGCGTTGTGCACACCCATTAGCCCGGTGGCATGCGCCGCCACGCGGTGGCGCTCACGGTGAGTTTCATCCACGATGGCGCGGAGCTCGTCGAGGGTGAATGTGGGGATCGTGTCGAGGATATTGTCATGAATCCGGCCGCCACGGTCGGCATAAATCTTGACCCAATCGGTGCCATGGGAAAGCTGTTCGCGCACCGCCTTGCGCGCACTCTCGACGCCATCCACCGTCTCTACTCCAATGGGTACCGGGACATCCCAGGCATAGGCTGGTTGCAGAGGATAGGCACCGGTTACGTCCATAGCGCGCCCCACCACCTGCATACGAGGTCCCCAGATCAGGCTGCGGTTAATGGCATTGCGTATATCAACATCGGCGTAGCCGGCGCCCTCGGTCTCAAGATCTCGGATGGTGGTGAAGCCCCAATCCAGGGCTGCATGCGCGGCGGTCGTTGCCTCGATCGCGCGATAGGCAACCGACTGCTTCAGCAGTTGCGCATCATACTGGCCGGGCTTGCGGTCACCCTGAAGAAAAACGTGCGTGTGCGATTCCACCATGCCGGGCAGACACGTCAGGTTTGGGAGATTCAGAATTGTGGGATTAACGCCCTGTGCGCCTGCCGGCAGCGAGACCTTGCCCACCTGCTTGATCCGGTCGCGCTCGACAGTGATGACCATGTTCGGCTCGAGCTTGTCGGATTTGCCATCGAACAGCGCACCGCAACGGATGTAGACCGGGCCGGGCAATGGCGGAGGCACGAGTCTTACTGGACGTGGAGCGTTGGCGGTGTCTTCGGCAATATTTTGGGCGAGCGTAAATCCAGATAACAGTGCGAGCAAACAGAGAGAAAGGGCAAGCCGTTTCAGCATGGCGGCAACTCCTGAAAGAGAGTGTGCTGGGAAGCAGCCGAATATGATAAATCCTTGGACAGCGACTTACGAGTTCCTGCAAGTTACATGCAAACACACATTTGAGGATTCCATCGCATTCCGCCTTGACCGCCGCGATGTGAGCTACTGCCTTCGGGTCGCGACCAAGAACAATGCAAAAAGCAAAGCCGAAAGTGCTGCGGGTTTCGGTGCTATTGAATAAGTATAAATGTGGAAAAAGGCAGTTCGGAACGAAACAAAGCTAACTGCAAATACGAACAGAAAATGCAGCGCGTTGACGGCGGTCAATCGGGAGGAGATCCTTTCACGCCACGTCTTATGATCGCCTATTCGGCTATACCTCTCCTGGTAGCACTTTTGACAGAGGGATTCAATGCCCGGTAGAGCAGAGCCGCACTGTGAGCAATGAGACATGGACTTGCAACAAATCCTTAGAAAATTAGAACATTGCTGCTTCAACTCTGCGCGTTACGAGAGTAACTGCTGATAACAAGCGATTTCACTCACAATCCCAATTACTGGTGAAATGGCGATTTTACGCCAACAATCGCAAACATGTCGTCCGATAAGATCACACAATCAGGAACGCGATTCGGTGAGAGCCTGGCGGACGGCCTCAAAAACGTTCCGGTTGGTGCTCATGAATGTCAGG
>DASXIL010000378.1:0-7053 GCA_036497985.1 Candidatus Angelobacter sp.
AGAAAGCCTGGCCGTAAAATTTATTAAATCGCGCTCCCGTGAGTTTTTGAAGGCCTAACAAAAACTGATCGGCCAAATTTAGGAGCAATCCAGCTTCTTTTATTTTTGTTTCGTGTTCCTCTGCAAATTCCGCATCTGCAGCCTCTTCCAACCGCAGCCCCCTTCGGTTGACTATCGATTCAAATACATCAGTTTCGACATCATCTATATCAATCGATCTCTTCTTAGCATGCTCTGCAATCCAAGCAGCCAACGTATGTGGATTCGGCTTCAATGACCATGTTTTCTGGAGCATGTCGAATTCTTTCCACGTGACGGCGTGTGGTCGCTCGGCAAGTTCGCAGCAATACCGGAAGGTCATGGTGGCACGACTGCGAACCGCATTCATCAAAACAATAATTCTGGAGCGAACTATAGGATCCTGAACTCCTGCCTCTTCAAGTCTGTCTTTGATTCCCTTGTTCTCATCCTCATCTTCGTCCCCCTGCTTTCGTCGACGCATTTCTTGGCGGAACGCATATCCTAGGCCAGTCTCCTTGTCTAACGTGTCTGTTGTTAGCAACCGCTCAAAAAAAGCGTGTGATTCAAGACGTATCAATTGTGCTAGCCACATGTCGCTCCAACTGAATTCCCCGGGATTATGCCTCACTATTTGAGGTTGGAGTGCGGCCAAGCTCCGAATCAGGGATTTTAACTTCCTGGGATTACTCGGTAATAGGTCTTGTATTTTGTTCACGGACTCTATCGGTACAAAAGGGCAGTATTTTTTTAGTGCTCTGGAAATTAGACGTTGCCTTTGGGCATCGGTGATGGGAGGAAGATGGAAACGAAAATCGAGAATCTTCTCGAGAAAGTCGGATCCTCTCATCCATGCTGGATTTTTTAACACAAGGGCGTCACCCACAATTTCATCATCAAACGCCAGCAAGAAAGTGAATCCAGGAAGATCAAATAACTCTCTTAGAGACAAGAGGAGTTGAGGGATAAGGTCTGGAGCCGAACGGTCCAAGTCATCGACCAAAACGACCACACGACGCCCGTGCAGTCCTTGCTGAATTTTCTTGATTTCTCTGCTGTCGTATTTGAGGGAATTTTGCAACGTTGTAAAGGCAGCGTTGTACAATTTCTCTCGGTTTAGAACGGCGGCAGCGACTTCGAATGCTTGTCCAGCCCCCTTCTTGTCCAGCCATGCGCCGACACCTCGGGTAACTCTCTTGAGCTTCTCACCAACGTCAACCTGCGCAACGGTTAGCGCATCGACGAGGCGAGTTCCAAAGTCATCCCATAGCTCATTCCAGTTCTGTATTGCCCAAGGATTGAAATCGAAGACAATGTTTTTCTTTTCCTTCAGCATCTGCTCTGCGAAACGCAGTACAGTGGTCTTACCTTCGCCCCATTTTCCGAATACTCCGATACGCACAGACCAATCAGGAGGCGTAGCTGAGATCACATCAACTATCTCCGACGCGAAACGCCAGCGATTCAGGTCATCGTCTTCACGCTTGAATTGAGAGGCGTCATAGCCAGATTTATCCTTCATTTTCGTCATTCGCTTTAGATTCTCCTATAGTTCGGGCCTTCATTCAAGATCGTTTTCACGAATCGGGTTCAGCGGTGGCTGTGCCGCATGGACGCAGCAGCCCTTTCTGGAATAATTCATCTATTTCCTACTCGCTCCGCTGTGCTGCGCGCGAGCCTTCGGCAGAGCGGAATAAAGCCGTTCTTTTGCTTACCCGGCATTTATGCCTCGGCGCGCGCTGCGCGCTTTGGCAACATGCCGGGCTATTTATCGGCCGTCCCGCTGGAGCGGGACTGGTACCTTGTAAGTCTCAGCGATTGCGTCTGCCTGGGTAGCGGAAATAGATCAGCACAGCCGAGGGCGGCTTTGCCACACATGCATAAAAGCCTGTTGCATAAACTTGCAGTTGGGCGAACTTTACAGGGTCCGATAAAAGGTGACACCACATCGACCTAAAGAACACTGCCTGGATGCTCAGCTTTGATGAGAGTTTCTCGCGGGCTCTCATTGGCCAACAAACCTCATACGATGTCCTTTTTCGCAATTGATTCGTACACCTAATCCGTACTAAAGTTGATTACTTCCGCCAAAATCGGATTTTGAGCAGCGCCTACGGTCCGATAATGGAGCGGAAAAACGACAGCGAGAGCGAAAAGGACGTGCGACATGGCGATTGGATCGATGAATGGCAACAGGATTTCAGACAATGAAAACAAGGAAGTTATGCGGCGGGATTTGGCGCGGGAGCAGATCCGGCAAGAAGCGTCAGCGCTGGTGAAGCGGGTGGCCGAGGGCTACAGCGCGCTCAGGAGCCTGATGGAGCAGAATCCCTGGCTCACTCAGGAGATGGATGCCGAAGATCGAGAGCGGAAGCGGGCCTTTGATGAGAAGTTGCAGCAAGGGTTGCGGCGGGCAAACGATGCTCCGCGCTGCCGCTGGGTGAGGCAGGACGGAACGAGTTGCGGGTCGCCGCAGATGCGGAACCATATTTACTGTTACGCCCACAGGCAAATGATGGAGGCGCGTGCGCTGGCGTTGCAGTTGCCGGCGGCTGAGGACGCAAACGCGATCCAGGTGGGGCTGATGCGGATACAGAAGGCGCTGGTTGATGACACGATCTCGACAAAGAAGGCCGGGCTATTGCTTTATTCAATGCAGTTAGCGATGACAAATGTGGGAAAGACGACGTTTGGAAAGGCCAAGGACGACGAACTGGTGGCCGATACGGTTGAAGAGCAGGACGCGATGCGGGAGGAGGCGGGTGTGGAGACTCCCGGGCCGATATTCACGCGGGACATTCCCGGGCTCGCGGAGTATGCAAAACCCTTTACCACCGAGGGCACAGAGGACACGGAGTGGCAGGAGAACTCACCGGGGATCGACGCGGATGAGCGCGGATCGGGGAGAGATGATGTCGCGCGAATGGTGATGAAGCCGATCCTGACGAGGGATTTGGAACCTCTGGGTCAAAGCCACGCCAAAATGGGATGAGCTGGGATGAGCCCGGAGGGGTAGTGCCCCCCTTCGATGGTAAAAAGCAAATTGGGTTAAAATGTAAGATTCTTAGTTCCTTCTTGTGGAGTGTATACATTGAGTGTTTGCGCCGGTTTGGTAATGTTCCTTCTGGTCAATTCGCAGAAGTGGCTCATCCATTATTTCAAGAGCCAGTTCATGGACAGGACCTTTAAAGGTCTTTATTCCCCGAACGGCTTTGATCTGGCGCTGCTCATTCCTTATTTCATTGTGATGGTGATTCTGGCGGGCTACGGCATGCATCGGTATGCGCTGGTGTATATGTATTACCGGAACCGCAAGAACCGGACCACCGAGCCTGCGGCAAAGTTTGAAGAGCTTCCGCGCGTTACGATCCAGTTGCCGATTTACAACGAGCAGTTCGTGGTGGACCGTCTGGTGGAATCCATCTGCAAGGTCGACTATCCCAAGGACAAGCTCGATATCCAGGTGCTGGACGATTCGACGGATGAGACAGTGACCGTCGCGCAGGCCGTGGTGGATCGATACGCCGCGCTGGGTCATCCCATCACGTATATTCACCGCACGAATCGAGAAGGGTTTAAAGCCGGTGCGCTGCAAAACGGGCTGCTAACGGCCAAGGGTGAGTTCGTCGCCATCTTTGACGCTGACTTTGTTCCGCCGGAAGACTGGCTGATGCGCGTGGTGCACCACTTTACCGATCCCAAGATCGGCATGGTACAGACGCGGTGGACGCACCTGAACCGCAATTATTCGTTTCTGACGGAAGTCGAGGCGATTCTGCTGGACGGACACTTTGTGCTGGAGCACGGTGGACGGTCGCGCAGCCAGGTCTTTTTCAACTTTAACGGCACTGCAGGCATGTGGCGCCGGCAGGCCATTGCGGACGCGGGCGGCTGGGAACATGACACGCTGACTGAAGACACGGACCTTTCTTATCGCTCACAACTAGCAGGATGGAAATTTAAATATCTTCAGGACGTGGAATGTCCCGCGGAGCTGCCCATTGAAATGACCGCGTTCAAAACCCAGCAGGCACGCTGGGCCAAAGGCTTGATCCAGACAGGCAAAAAAATCCTGCCCAAGGTATTCAAGAGCAAGGCTCCGTTCCGGGTAAAGGTGGAAGCGTTTTATCACCTGAGCGCGAATCTGAGCTATCCGTTGATGATTGTGCTTTCCACGCTGCTCATGCCGGCCATGATTATCCGGTCGTTTGGCGGCTGGTTCCAGATGCTGGTAATCGATCTGCCGCTGTTTCTGGCATCCACATTTTCTATTTCGAGCTTTTACCTGGTCTCACAGAAAGAACTTTTTCCGCGACGCTGGCCGCGCACCTTTTTATTTCTTCCCTTCCTCATGGCTCTGGGAATCGGCCTGACGCTGACCAACACGCGCGCGGTGATTGAAGCGCTGCTGGGCATCAAGTCGTCATTTAAGCGCACGCCCAAATACGCTGTGCAGTCCAAGGCTGACAAAGCACAGGGACAGAAATATCGGCGGCGGTTGGGCATTGTTCCATGGCTGGAACTGCTGGTGGGAACGTACTTCATTGCCATGTGCGCTTACGCTTTTAGCAGCGGAAATTACTGGACGATCCCTTTCCTGCTGCTTTTTGTGCTGGGATACTGGTACACAGGATTGATGTCATTGCTGCAAGGCCGGTTTGAACGCCGCGGCGGAGCTGCACGGGAGCCGCATACTAAGCCTTTCCCGGTGGGCGTCTAAGGGCTTTTTCCGGCTCGCCCAACGCGCAGCTCTGGTATCCTTGCCGCAAATGCTGATGAAGGCCCTGTACGTTCTGCTAGCGCTTTCCATTGTGGCCATTGTGGCGGCGGTAACCGCCATGTTCTGGCGGCTGCGCTGGCATTTACGGCGGCCTCACATCACGCCGCCGAGTCCGGTTCTGGAAGTGGCCCCAGAGCAGGAACCTGTAGAAAAAACTTAACCTGATTACGGTTCCTGGTTCGACTGTGAAGCCTGACCCAAGGCTGATGTGAAAAACTTTTGCACCACCGAATTTTTAAACCACCGATAGATTATTCCGCTGCCCGCAGGAACGGTCAGAGTGTTGTAGGATTTTAAATATGTCATCTTCGTCTGTTACTTCCGCCGTTCGCGAAATCAGCGTTGCTCATAGTCCTGACTCTGACGACGCTTTCATGTTCTATGCGCTGGCCACGAACAAAGTCCGTGTGCCGGGGTTGAAGTTTTCCCACACGCTTACGGACATTGAGACCCTGAACCGCAAAGCCATGGAAGGCTTTTATGACGTGAGCGCCATCTCCTTCCACGCCTATCCATACGTCCAGGATAAATACGCGCTCATGCCCTGCGGCGGAAGCGTGGGTGAACAGTACGGCCCCATGGTGATTTCGCCGCGCATGGTTGGGCTGGAAGAACTTAAGAGCATGAAGATTGCTGTCCCCGGCACCATGACGACGGCTTATCTTGCGCTCAAGCTATTTGCGCCGAAAATCGAGACCGCCGTTGTGCCATTTGATCGCATCATTCCAGAAGTTATGGCCGGCAAATATGAAGCAGGACTGATTATCCATGAAGGGCAGCTTACGTATGAGCGGTCAGGGCTCAAGCGCATTCTGGACCTCGGCAAGTGGTGGCATGAACAAACCGGACTGCCGCTCCCGCTGGGCGGAAACGCGATTCGCCGCGAGCTGGGGCCGGAGCTGATTGCACAAGTTACGCGGGCATTGCGCGATAGTATTCAATACGCGCTTGATCATCGCGAGCCCGCGCTGGCCTATGCCATGCAGTTTGCGCGCGATCTGGATTCGCAGATGGCAGACCGCTTTGTGGGAATGTACGTCAACGATCGGACGCTTGATTACGGTGAAGACGGAAAACGGGCGGTGGTGAAACTTCTGGACATGGGTTACCAGGCTGGCATTATTCCGCACAAGCCACAAGTAGAATTTGTGTAGAAGGCGGAAGCGCTACTTGGGACGGAGAGGGCCTTCGACCGGCATCTCGTATGTACCTAATACTTTTTCCAGCCCATACACTATTGCAACTTTTGGATCTTGATCAGTGGGGGGAATGACAATGATTCCAGTTGTGTTGGTTTTGGCTGGCACTATTGCGGGAAGACGCCACCTAGATTTGTCGATTTTTTCAATCTCCAATCCATAATAATATCCCGATCCTTGCTGCACGGAAACTCTGGTATTCCCGGCAATCACCGTCAAGCTGATAATCTTCACGTCGAACTCACTGGAATTTCGCACCGTGACCATCACAAATGTATATTTCTTGCTGGCCGACTCCCCAAACATCGTATGTGCCGAGGATTTTGAAATCGCAGACGAAACGAGTATCAGTTGGGGAACCTTGCTTGCATCGATAGGTTCTTGCGGCTGATTTTTGAGCTTGTCTAATTGCGCTTGGAGTGGCGCAACTTTGTCCTCCGCCTGCTTGCGCCCCGTCTCCGCCTCTTGACGCGCCTGGTCGGCCTGTTGGAAATCTTTCTGTGCCTGTGACAGCTTCGACTCAAGTTGCTTCTTCGTTTCTTCTAAGTCAGTGATCTTTGAATTTGCGGTGACAACATAGTTGCCCGCCACAGATAACGCAAGTTTCGCTTGATCACGCTCGCTTTCCGCCTGTTTCTTCTGGTCAAGAAGATCTTGCGCAAACGCTTCTTTGCTTTTCGCCTCAATTAATTTTTTGTTTGCCTCCAGCGTCTGGCCCAACTCATGCTGCTTGGATTCAAGTTGATGCACAATCTGGCTTTCCCGCGCTATTGCGGTGTTTTGCTCTCTGTACCAAAACGCGGACAGCCCGATCAAAACAAGAAGCAAGAGGGAAGCAAAAGCAACGCGCCGGATGAGCCGGGTCCGCGCTGCCCGAGCCGCCAGTTTCTGCTTTTGCTGGAAGATCCAGGGGACCAGGAACTCGCTGACAATCTCATAGAAATAAGTGTCGTTACGGAGCTCCAGGTTCACCAGCTTGGTATCTTCCACCAACGCATTGAGGGCCTTCTCGACAACAGCGCGCGAGATGCCCTGCTCCTTCTTGACGCGCTCGAT
>DASXIL010000379.1:0-4161 GCA_036497985.1 Candidatus Angelobacter sp.
ATAGTATGACTGTCAAGGTGCTAACAGGTTAGCACATGCCGTAATTTATTTTGGGCACAAGAAAAGGGCAGCGGATTTACTGCCCCTGTGTGAGATTTAGGCTGGCCGAATTATCCAAGATACTTGAGGAAGTCTTGCGGCGTGTTCTTGTCAAAGCCAGGGAATACCTTCGTCAGGTTTTTATTACCGAGATGATTTGCCACAGCTTCACTCAGCACCTGCCGGAAATCCGTAGTGACGGCGAGGTCACGTCCTTCATAAAGTTGTTCCTGCTGCAGCCCAGGCCAGCGGCCATACATCTTGCCGCCTCTTACAGGACCGCCGAGAACAAACATCACGTTGGCGTGGCCGTGGTCTGTGCCACGATTTCCATTTTCCCGCGCCGTCCGCCCAAACTCTGACATGGTGACGATTACGGTGTTTTCAGCCAGGTCGCCCAGGTCGGTCCACAGCGCGGCAATCGACTGCGAAAATTCGCGCGTGAGATTTGCGATCTGCCCTTGCACGTTGCCTTCATTCACGTGGTGGTCCCAGCCGCCGATATCGGCAAACGCCACTTCAACGCCCAGGTTCGCTTTTACCAGCTGCGCCACCTGACGCAGGCTGTCACCAAAGCGGCCATTGGGATAATTTGCTCCGGCAGCGGGCGAATATTTTTCCGGATCGGCCGAGCGCAGCATCTTTACCGCTTCAAATGTCTCGTTGCCTGTGCCATGCAACACTGAATCGACGGACTGCTCATACATGGCTTCAAAGGTATTGCTGGCCACGCTGGCTTTGGGGCCGCGTCCGCCCACAGCAAAGGCGCGGATGTTATCCATGGCGACCGCCGGCACGGAGCCGGCAAGTGTGCGTGGCAGCGCTCCGCCCATGGCCACGGCGCGGAAAGGCGACGCGTCCGGCTCCTTCACGCCGGCAATTGCGCGATTCAGCCAGCCATCTTCCGTGGATTTCACGCCGGGTGTGCCGGATTCCATGTAGTCCTGCGCGTCAAAGTGCGAGCGCGTGTTGTCCGGCGAGCCGGCAGAGTGCACGATGGCGAGATGCTTCTGGTCCCACAGCGGTTTGAATGCGTTCATCGATGGATGCAGCCCGAAGAAGCCGTCAAGGTCGAGCACGCTTTGCCGAGGGATGGCAATGCTGGGGCGCATGTTGTAATACGCGTGCTCGCCGTGCGGCACCACGATATTAAGACCGTCTGCCGCCCCGCGCTGGAAGAGAACGATCAGGCGCTTCGCGCCCGGAGCAGCGGTTTCCGCGGCATACACAGCGCGCGTAAGAAAACTCGGGACCACGCTGGTGCCCACAATTGCCAGCGCGCCGTTTTTTAAAAAGACTCTGCGAGTAATGGACATGTGTTGCTCCTCAGGCTATTGGCCCTTGGCTATTAGCTTTTGGCCCTTAGCCAATTCCGCACGTATCTAAAAAACAAAGGCTAATGGCTAATTGCTAACTGCTACCTTCTCTGAAACTCCGGCGAGCCCATAATCAGGCCGGCAATCGCGCCGTAATTCGGTTTCTTGTCCGCGTCATCCAGCTTGCGCTGGGAAATCTGCGGATCGCCCAACTGCTTCTGCATCACCGCATGGGTCTGCGATGAAACATCGCCGCCAGGATCGACTTTTCCAGTGCTGCCAGCGCCGCACTTGAATCGGCGGGGGCAGGACCGGGGATCAGCGATTGTGGATCGAGCGACGTTCCCGGCAGCTTGCCTGAGGCCAGTTGCAACGCAAAGTTCATGCGGTTCAGCAGCGCGGACGAGTTGACCCACGCTTCCGCCTTCATGGAATAGCCGGTCGGAGGCTGCATGGCGTAGAGCGGCATACCCATGCGATTGAGCGTGCCTACCAGCGGCAGCGCATTCTGGATATCGGCGCCGGAAGCGCGCGCCGCTGAAGCCACAAACTCAAACGGTGTTTTCATCTTGGCGCGGTAGGCATCGGCGGCCCAGAATTCGGGCGAGTGGAACATGGTGCGCAGCACTTCGCGTATGTCGCCATCCTTCTTCAAAAATGTTTCCGCCATGCGGTCCACCAGCGCTTGCGGCGGATTGTCGGAAACAAAGCGCATGGCCAACTTGCGCGAAATAAACTTGGCGGTAGAGGGATGATGTGCCAGCACATCCAGCATCTCCTCGCCTTCTTTTTCACCGTGCTCGCCGATCTTTAGACCCAGGACATATTTAGGGCCCGGCTCGTGTGCGCGGTCATTGAATTTGAAGCCGCCTCCGAGCTGCGGTTTTTCGATCGTCCAGCCTGTAAGCACCTTGGCGAGTTCAGTCACATCTTTTTGCGTATAGCCGCCGTCCACGCCGAGCGTGTGCAGCTCCATGATCTCGCGCGCGTAATTTTCATTCAGTCCGCTGGGACGGTTTTTGGCTTGCGGCCGCGGACGCGGAAAACGCCCGCGTCGGGCGAAGCGTTGCGGCCCATACAGCGCCAGCTCAGAATTCGGTCCCACGCTCTGCCAGTTGTCCAGATAAAACAGCATGGCAGGGCTCTTGGCCGTGGCGGCCAGAATGTCTTTGAACTTACCCAGCGCGTGTGGACGAATCACGTCACGCTCATAGGCGTTGATCATGTAGCGGTCAGGGCCTTTGCCAATGAAAACGTTGAAGTGGTTGAACCAGAAATCCGTCATCACTTCATCAAGCTGGCGATTGCTATAAATCGCGCGCAGCAGCTTGGCCTCGGCCAGCTCGCCAAGCACGGCCTGCGGCTGGATCATCGCCTCCACGGTCTCGCGCTGTTCCGGCTTCATGTCATCCACCAACTGCATGGCCCGGGGGCCTTTGTAGGTTTTGGCCAGATCCAGCCGTTCATCGACCGGCATTTTCAGGATTGCTTTGTAGCGGTCATCAGGTGGCAATTTCAAGAGATGGTCCGTATCCAGGTCGGCATACATGGCATCTTCGCGCTGCTTTTGCTGTTTGCGCTGATCCGCCGTGGGAGCAGGCTCATTGCCGGCGGACATTTCTGTTGGCGTGTCTTTAGGATCCGTGGCCGTTTGTGTCGCTACGGCTGGCTCTGCTTTGGCAGCGGAATTTTCCGCATTGCCGCTTGCAGCTTTGTCTTCTTTATTCTGCTGGCGCTGCTGGTAGGCCGCCATGCGCGACTCATAAACCGCTTTCTTGGCGGGATCGTGCGGCATGGACATGCGTCCGTTTTCAATGGCCTTCAGTACCTGCGGCGGAGGAAAGCTCTCCACCATCTCTTTGGTGCTCATCTTTAATGTGCGAAAAGGCACCAGCCGCGATTCCAGCGCGCCGTCATCAATTTTTTCCGGATGGAGCTGTTCGTCAAACCACTTGTCCAGCCCCTCAGCTCGAACTTTTTCTAGATCGGCGGGACGCGCGCCAAAGGTAAAGCGGTTCAACGCGTGGACGGTCCGCTTATCGTCTTCCATAGGCGCAGCGGCGGCGGAAGCGTTGGAGTCAGGATGATGGGATTTGGATTTCTTGTCCCCGGCAAACAGCACGGCAGTCGAAATCAACACAATGAGGCCCAGCAGAATCAATGGCTTGCGCGCAGCGGGCATAGACGCTCCAGGAACTCTTCTGGTTCAGGAAATACTAACCCTAAGTTAGGTAAAAGTTGTGAAGAAAGCCAGATTACGACAGGGTTACACGCCCGCGGGTCATGCGGCGGTTCAGCTCGGAAACCATGTGATCGATGTCCGGCGGGGAGATGTTGCAGGCCACGCTGGGGTCAAGGAACATTTTCCGTGTCCGGGTTTCCCCGGCAATAGACCACGGGCGCGGCGGTGACACATGGCTCACGGCGTCACGGCGCAGCTGCACCAGCAGGGCGTGGACAACTTCGCCATCCAGCTTGGCGGGCGCCAGCCAGCTCAGTTGCGCGGCAGCTTCACCCAGGGAAAGTTTTTTGCGGTACGGACGCTCACTCAGCATGGCATCAAAGGTGTCCGCCACGGCCACAATCTTTACCGGCAATGAAACTTCGTCATTGTGAAGGCGGTCAGGATAGCCGGAGCCATCGGCACGTTCGTGGTGTGATCGCACCACCTCGGGGATCTTGGGCCACGGGAACTGCACAGTGGAAACAATGCGATGCCCCTGCACTGTGTGGTCGGCCATCTCCTGGAATTCCCCAGGCTCCAGAGCACTAGGCTTACTCAGCAGATGCTTATCGACTGTCACCA
>DASXIL010000380.1:0-4651 GCA_036497985.1 Candidatus Angelobacter sp.
TTATCAGGTTCTGTATGAAGATGACGCATCGGCGCTGACACAGATCTCCGCGGCGCGGAAGCAATTGGAAGAGCTGGCGCGATTCGATGAAAAGTTTTTGGAGGCGCTGGCATCGCTTGAGTCGGCCAAAGCGGCGATTGAGGACGTGAGCGCTACAGCTCGGGACTACGCCGATGGAATCGACGCATCACCGGAACGGCTGGCAGAAGTCGAAGACCGTTTGGCCCTGCTGGACCGATTGAAGCGCAAGTATGGTAAGACCATCGACGAAGTGATTGCCTATGGCGAAGATGTTGCGCGTAAGCTCAATGAGCTGGAAAATCGCGAGGACCTGGTGCGCGACCTGAAGAAGCAGCTTACGGTAGCAGCGGCAACTTATCTGGCGGCGGCGCAGACAGTTTCCAAGCGGCGTTACAGCGCGGCGCGGGAGTTGCAGAAGCTGGTCGAAGCGGAAATCAACCAGCTGGCCATGAAAGCGCAGTTCCGGATTGAAGTTTCAGGCTCAGACGAGCCCGCAAACTGGACCGCCGCCGGCTTTGATGGCGTGACTTACATGATCTCGCCGAATCCCGGTGAACCGCTGAAGCCTGTTGAGCAGATTGCCTCCGGAGGCGAGCTTTCACGCGTGATGCTGGCGCTCAAGGCCACAATCGAGGCAGGGAAGAAGAGCAAAGGCGGAACACAGCGAACGCTGGTATTTGACGAAATCGATACCGGCATTGGCGGGCGCGCGGCAGAGGCCGTGGGCAAGAAGCTAAAATCGCTGGCGCGGGCCAATCAGGTGCTATGCATAACCCATCTGCCGCAGATCGCGTCATTTGCCGACCATCATTATTTGATTGAAAAGCGCGAGACCGCAGGGCGGATGAAAACTCTTGTGCGCACACTGACCGCAGCCGAGCAGACCGAGGAAATTGCGCGGATGTTGAGCGGCGAGAAGTTGACCGAAACATCGCGGCAGCACGCAGAGCAGTTGCTGAAGGCGAATGGATAAAGCCTTCGCCGCAGATTTCGCAGATCGGCGCAGATGATTGGGACTAGCGTATAAACCATTTTTTCTCTCGCACGTCTATAAGACTTGCAGCCACAAAGAAACGGAGGCCGATCGCGTGCCATCCACTTCAACTTCTTCTAGCGCCTTTCTTGCCATTTTCTGGGGAGGGCTGGCGTGTGGCGTTCTCGATATCACGCAGGCGTGTGTTGCCTGGGGGATTCAGAACCATCTGCCCCCGTCCAAGATCTTTCAGTCCGTCGCCTCAGGGCTTCTGGGGCCCAAGTCTTTCCAGGGTGGCGCTGGGACCGCAGCGTTGGGGCTCTTCCTGCACTTTCTTATCGCGTTTGTCTGGGCGGTGATTTACTACATGGCCAGCCGGCAAATTGCCTTCCTCACGGCAAGGCCGGTGATCGCCGGATTGCTCTATGGCGAGTTTGTCTGGGTGATGATGAATTGTGTTGTGGTGCCACTCTCGGCCATTCATCGCTGGCCCCCGAGAACAGATCCCGCTTCAATCATTACCGGCCCGATCCTGCATACAGTCCTCGTCGGATTGCCGATAGCGCTGGCCGTGAGCCGGTGGGCGCCGCTGAAATAAGTATCGCGCGCACAGATGGACTCAAATGTACAGAAGTAAGAACCGCCGGACGTAGGAGCGATAATCAGTGATAATCAACAATCACATAGGAGGAACGCCATGGCCAAGACGAAACGAATACTGCAAAAGCTGCCTCCAATTCATCCTGGCGAGATCCTATTGGAAGACTACATGAAACCTCTCGGTCTTTCTGCGCACCGTTTAGCCATGGATCTTCATGTCCCAGCAACCCGGATTGCTGAGATCGTCCACGGGCGGCGAGCGATCACAGCGGATACCGCTGTTCGGCTGGGGCGGTATTTCAAGACTACCGCCCGTTTTATGGCTTAATCTTCAGACCGCATATGATTTGGAATTGATTGAGGATGAGACGCTTGCTCGGATTGAGAGCGAAGTAAGACCCCAAGCCTGAACCAATCCCGAGTACCAGCCATTCAAGCGCCTATCACCCGAAAGCGGTCCCCGTTCACCCCCAGATACTCCCTGATTACTGCTAAATATATATAATTCAATGAGTTGGCTTAGCCTGAGCGCTCTTTATTCTTTAAGATACAAGCAGGGAAAAGTGTACAAAAGGGTATAATCAACAGATCACAATGACACCAGAAACCAAGACTTTGTTACTGCTGAAGCCCCGGGGTTTTTGCGCCGGAGTGGTAAGGGCCATTGATATCGTCCGCATCGCGTTGGACGCCTTTGGGCCACCGATCTATGTGCGCAAAGAGATCGTCCACAACCGCTACGTAGTGGAAGAATTAAAGGCCAAAGGCGCAATCTTTGTTGATGAAGTTTATGAGGTTCCGGACGGGCAGCGTCTTATTTACAGCGCTCACGGTGTTTCTCCCAGCGTACGCGAGGCCAGCAAGCTGCGCGACCTGCGAGTGATCGACGCAACCTGCCCGCTGGTGACCAAGGTCCACGTTGAGGCGGTGAAATACGCCAGGGGCGGGTACAGTATCATCCTTATCGGCCACCACGATCATGACGAGGTAATTGGCACTCTGGGCGAAGCCCCGGAAGTGACTCAGGTGGTGGGCAGCGCCAGTGAAGTGGATGCGCTGGAAGTTCCCGATCCTACGCGGATTGCCTATATCACTCAAACGACGCTGAGCCTGGATGAGACGAAAGACGTGATTGATGCACTGCGGAAGAAGTTCCCGCTGATCGAAGGGCCGCATGCGCAGGATATCTGTTATGCCACGCAGAACCGCCAGACAGCCGTAAAAGACGTGGCCCACCAGGCCGATCTGCTGCTGGTGGTGGGGTCTGAGAACAGCTCCAATTCCAACCGGCTGGTGGAGGTCTCTACGAATCTGGGAACGCCTTCCTATCTGATCGATACGGCGAGCGACATACAGCCCGAATGGCTTACCGGGAAAAATACCGTTGCACTCACGGCAGGCGCATCCGCCCCAGAAATCCTGGTAGAACAGGTCATTGATGTCTTGAAGGAAAAAGGCTTTAACACAATCCGCGAAGTGGAGGTCATGCCGGAAAACGTCCGTTTTGGCCTGCCGCCTGAGATTGTGGAGGCAATTGCTGCAGCCCCAGCTGCGGCGGAGTAAATCCATGAGCAAGAAGTTTGGCGCGCAAGCAGCGCACATGCTTTTTGGAAAAATCGACGACATGCTGGAACGCGTGTCCTTTGGCATTGAAAAGGCCCGCGACTACCTCTTTGCGCGGCAGCATGAAGATGGCTACTGGTGCGGCGAACTGGAAGCTGACACCACGCTGGAGTCGGATTACATTGCCATTCACACATTGCTTGGAACCGGCAATCCCAGCCGTATGCAGCGCGCTGTACCGGAGATAATCCGCCACCAGAACGCCGATGGCGGCTGGCCCATTTACACCGGCGGGCCTTCCAACATAAGTGCTTCCGTAAAAGCTTATTTTGCGCTGAAACTGATGGGTTATAAGCCTGACCATCCTGTCTTGGAGCGCGCACGCACTAGGATTCTGGAAATGGGCGGCGCCACCGAGTGCAACACCTTTACCAAGATTTATCTGTGTTTCCTGGGCCAGTATGATTGGGAAGCGGTGCCGGCAGTACCGCCGGAGATCGTTCTTTTTCCGAACTGGTTCTGGTTCAATCTGTATGAGATTTCGTCGTGGTCGCGCGCGATTCTGGTGCCGCTATCCATCGCCTATGCCAAGAAACCATTCAAGAAGATTTCGGCGGAGATGGGAATTGACGAGCTATTTGTGGACGGACGCCATGGCAAGCACTTGCACCTGAAGTGGGCCGCGAAAAAGATTTCATGGAGAAACTTCTTTTTGGTGCTGAACCGCGTAGTCCATTTCTGCGAGCGGTTTCATATCCGGCCGCTGCGCTATCTGGCACTCAAGAAAGCTGAACGCTGGATGCTGGAGCGCTTTGAAAAATCAGACGGGCTGGGTGCAATCTATCCCGGCATTCTGAACTCCATCGTTGCACTGCGCTGCCTGGGCTACTCAACGGATGATCCTCAGGTGATCCGCGCGTTGAGCGAGTTTGAGAAGCTTGGCATCGACGAACCAGGCATTGCCGATCACCCGGAACCGACGTTCCGCATGCAGCCGTGCATGTCTCCAGTATGGGATACCGCACTGGCGCTGTTTGCGCTGGGAGAAAGCGGCGTATCGAAAAACGATCCCCGCATGCTGAAAGCAGCAGACTGGATTTTGAGCAAGGAAGTGCGCATCAAGGGTGATTGGGCCGTGAAGGTTCCAAACGTGAATCCAGGCGGCTGGTACTTTGAGTTCAATAACGAGTTTTATCCCGACGTGGACGATTCAGCCATGGTGCTGCTGGGGTTGGATAAAGTAGAGAACCCCCGGGAACGCTATCAGCATGAAGTCAGCCAGCGCGCCATCGACTGGATTTTTGTCATGCAGTGCAAAAGCGGCGGCTGGGCTTCTTTTGACAAAGACAACACGCGTATGGTGTTCCAGAACATTCCGTTTGCCGATCATAATGCCATGCTCGATCCGGCAACTGTCGACATCACGGGTCGCGTCCTGGAGTGCCTGGCTGCGTATGGATATTCGATGAAGGATGCCCCGGTTCGGCGCGCGGT
>DASXIL010000381.1:0-6974 GCA_036497985.1 Candidatus Angelobacter sp.
CGACATTCTTTCTGAATTGCAGGAAGAGACCGCCGAGGCCGCTGAACCGGAAGAAGATCCGGAAACGCATTACAATCTTGGCATCGCGTTCAAGGAGATGGGCCTGCTGGATGAAGCAATCGGTGAATTGCAAAAAGTTTGTCACGCGGTGGACCGAGGCGCACCGTTCTCTCAACCCATACAGGCGTTGACATGGCTGGCGCAGTGTCTGGTGGACAAGGGCGCGCCTGAAGCAGCTGTGCGCTGGTACCAAAAAGCTTTGCAACTGCCCGGACTGGACAGCGGAAGCCGCTGCAGCATTTATTATGATCTGGGAGCGGCTTATCAGGCCGCCGGAGACAACAAAGCCGCCCTGACGAATTTCATGGAAGTCTATGGCTCGAATATCGATTTTCGCGATGTGGCCAGCCGGATAAAGGCGCTGAAAGCATAAAATCTTCTATTGCATCCAACTAAAGAAAACTAAACAACAAATTCCCTAAATCCTTTGAAAATTACTTCCACGAATCTCGAAGATCCCACTCCGGCGCAGCCGACTGGGCCAACCCCGGAGAACAGCGCTGAGATGCCTGTGTGGCTACAGCGGGTCTTTGTGGTGGTGTATGTTCTATTCTGCATCGAATTAGGATTAGTGCTGATCGTTCTTCCCTGGACGCGCTTTTGGTTCAGCGATGGATGGACGTCACAATGGACTGGCTTTCAGCATCTGGTGCAACTGGGCTTTGTACGCGGAGCGGTCTCCGGGCTCGGCTTGCTGGATATCTGGCTGGGCGTGGTGGAGGCGGTCCGCTATCGAGACCGGGTTTGAGCGCGGATCTCTTGTTCCTCATTTATTTAACTCATTTATTTAATAGATTGAATGGCAAACAGTAATAAAAATCCTGATGCTGAAGAGTCCATGCCGGAGCTGCTTCCTGCTCCCATGGCTTATCTCAATCCGGAGTTCCTGAACAGTCCGGATGGAAGGCTCCTGCGCATCCTTTCGGAGTATCAGGAGCCGCTGTCACGGTTTCGGCGCGAAAAAATCCAGGACACGGTGGTATTTTTTGGCTCGGCACGCTTTGCCAGCCTGCCCGACGCGCAGAATGCCCTGACGATCCTGGAAAAGCCCGGCTCAGCTAAACCAGCTCCGCCAGAACAACAGCCCGGGGGCAATGAAAGCGACGCCCTGCAAGCAGCACTGAAGCGCGCCCACGCTGGAGTGGAAATGGCGCGCTATTACGAAGAAGCGCGCCGGCTCGCGGCCATGCTTACGGAATGGACGCTTACGCTTCCTGGAAGACGGCACAGGTTTGTGGTAACTTCAGGCGGCGGCCCGGGAATTATGGAAGCCGCGAACCGTGGCGCGCGCGAAGCCGGCGGAAAAACGATTGGCCTGAATATCCGGCTGCCGTTTGAGCAGTATCCGAATCCGTACATCACTCCGGAACTGAATTTTGAGTTCCACTATTTCTTCATGCGCAAATACTGGTTTGCGTACCTGGCAAAGGCGCTTGTGGTCTTTCCCGGAGGCTTTGGCACGCTGGACGAATTTTTTGAAATCCTGACGCTGGCCCAGACGCACAAGCTGGCCAAAAAAATCCTGGTGATTGTGTATGGCCGGGAATACTGGAACCGTGTGCTGAATCTTGAAGCGCTGGTGGATGCCTGAACTATCTCACCGGAAGACGTAAACGGTTTCACCGTGGTGGATACGCCGGAAGAAGCGTTTGAAGTGCTCAAAGAAGGACTGACGAAGTTCCATCTTCAGCCCACAAAGCAGGCAGCGGACGAAGGGCCGGAGATCGCGAAGACGCTGCCGTAGGTTTACATCCCGACCGGATGGGAGGGATCCCTTTGCTCCGAAAATCATTGGGCCGCGAATTACGCGAATAAACACGAATTTGATTCGGGTCTATTTGCGTTGATTTGTGGCTGGTCCTAAAGATCTTATGGACGATAAGGACCGCTCGCTACGCTCGAAGTAAGAAATTCAAGCCGCCTTCCTCTCCTCCAACTCTTCCACTTTCTTCTCCACGTGCTTGATTTCGACGCGATCTTTGCGGATGTCCAGACGCAGGTGGGCGTAAACGCTCATGTACTGGTTGGCGATCCAGACGAGCGCAAAGAGGGCAATCAGGTAGCCGCGCCAGTCGTAGAACAGCAACTTGTAATGGGTAAGGAAGAGGAAAAACGCCGTTACGTAATGGCTGAAGCAGAATTCGCAGGTGAAGAGGAAGAAAAACTTTAGGCACGCGGGGCTGGGATGGCTCTCACTCTGGCGGACACAATATTCGCGCGGCTCACGGAAAACTTCTTCATGCGTGACGGTCCAGGCGATGCAGGCGATGGGAAGAGCAAGCGCAAAAAGCCACACGAGTTGCAGCGTGAGAGGCACTCTGTAAGAGAGTAGATTTACGAGTCCCAAGTTGCCTTGCTGCGCGGGCGGCAGCGCCAATTACAATGCTGGCCAATGGCCTTACAGCTTTACTACATCACTGATCGGCGGCAGTTTCCGGGTGATCGCCATGAGCAGGAGCAGCGGCTGCTGGCGAAAATTGCCGAGTGCGCTGCCGCAGGGGTGGAATACATACAGCTGCGAGAGAAAGACCTGGCACCGCGCTCGCTGGAAGAACTGGCGCACAAGGCCATGGCGGCGCTTGCCGGGTCGCGCACGCAGTTGCTCATCAATTCGCGAACTGACGTGGCGCTGGCCTGCGGCGCGCATGGGGTGCATCTTCCAGCGAACGATCTATCAGCCAGCGAAGTGCGTTCTATCTTTGCGCGCGCAGGCAGGAGCGAGCCGGTGATTGGTGTTTCCACGCACTCTCTTTCAGAGGTTGCAAGCGCTGAGGCGCATGGCGCAAGCTTTGCGGTATTTGGGCCTGTGTTTGAGAAAAGCGGATTGGCTAACCGTGAAGGGCTGGAGCAACTGCGGTGGATATGCCATCGTACTGAGGCAGCGCAGCCGCCGATGCCGATCTGGGCGCTTGGCGGCATTACGCTGGAAAATGCTCGACAGTGTGTTGCGGCGGGAGCGGCGGGAATCGCAGCGATTCGATTGTTTCAAGAGAATGACGTCCGCAGAATTGTGGCGATGTTCCGGGGCTGAAGCCCGGGCACTTTGCAAATGTCTTACGCGGCCCTAAAGGTGTAAAGGGCCGCTCTTCCACCAAGGGCCAGCAATAACTATTAGCGCCGCGTCTCCACCCGGCGATTATCTTTGATCAGCCAATGCAGAAAAGTCGAGACAAGACTCAGCACAATCGCGCCAAGAAAGGCAGCGGTCCAGGTATGGACAATAAATCCTGGAGTGACTGAAGCCGCCATCTTGAGCATGATGGCGTTGATCACGATCAGGAACAAGCCGAAGGTAACGATCGTTAATGGGAAAGTCAGAATTTTCAGAAGCAGACCCAGCGTCGCGTTGACCAACCCGAAGACCACGGCTGCGATCAGCGCAGCGCCTATCCCGTGCAATTCAAATCCGGGAACAATGTAAGCGACGATCAGTAAAGACACAGCATTGATAAGCCAACGCACCAGGAGCCGCATATGTTCCGTCCTTTCCGGCAAGGATGCCTACATGCATTATTGCAAAGAATTACTTCACAAACACGGCTTTCGGCATCATCACGTGGACACCCTTGTTGCCGTCCACCAGTTCGGTAATGTCCACGTCACCGGCAACACTGGTCAGCATGTAAGCATCATCGCGGCTGAGGTGCTTGGTGTTGACCAGAAAATCGATCATCTCACGCACGGCAATCCGCGTGGCCTCATGCAGCTCAGGATGGAAACCCATGCTGATGTAATGCGTGGGCGTCTCAGCGCGAGGGTATTTTTGCCCTGTGCCTTTGTGCACGATAAACTCGAGCGTGCCGACCAACGAAGTTTCGAGCGCGGTGATATCCACTTCGCCATTGCCCTGGCCGGCGTGTCCATCGCCGATCTCAAACAGCGCGCCGCGCGCGTGCACAGGCAGAAAAAGCGTTGTTCCAGCGACGAGCTCTTTATTGTCCATGTTGCCGGCGTGCAGGCTGGGAGGAGCGCTGTCAATGCGGCCAAAGCCTTCCGGCGGCGCCACGCCCATGCTGCCGAAGAAAGGATGCAGAGGAACCTCAATGCCCGGCGCAAATTTGGCGACCATGCGGTCTTTGTCCAGAGGAATGATCTTTATCTTGCGATAAGGAAAGTCTTCCGGCAGAAAGCCGCGCGTGGGCCCAAACGCGTTGTAAGCGTACGGAATAGCCAGGTCGATTTTCTGTATGCGGACTTCCAGCGTATCGCCGGGCTCGGCTTCTTCCACATAGACAGGCCCATTCAGGATGTGTCCGCCGGGACCTTTATTGGTTACTTCTTTGTAAATATCGCGCAGGCTCTGCTCCACCTGGTCAGGCGCGACTCCGGCTTTCTCCAACCCGGTGGGACTGTTGGTGATCAGCGTGTCAAACTCCACGGTGTCACCGGAGTGTATGCGCAGCACAGGAGGAGCGGCGGCATCGTAGTAGCCCCAGGCAACGGTCTTGGGAGTGGCCGGCAACTTGAAATGCTGCGGCGAACCGTTTTGTGATGAACCGATCGGCAGGCCGGGCTTCATCTGAGCCGCGGCCAGAACAGGAGCAATCAGGAGAAGGAAGAAGATAGAACGCATGTGCCTCCGGGTTACGGAAAATGAAGTAAGGGGAGAATGCTTACACACGCGACGCGGAAAGGGCAAGCGTTTGTCGCGAGCAGGGCATTTAATTTTTGAATTGTGAAATTCCGGCGCACACATCTTTTTGTTTGCTTAGTACGGACTCCCCGTGAACCGAGACGCTGCATCTATGATGAGTGTTCCCCGCCAAAGCTGCTGGCCTGCGGCAGCAGCCTTCATGAGGTGTGTCATGCATCGCCAAGTTATACGTTTTCTTCTGATGATGTGCGTTGCCCTGGGCGGCGCATTTGCTCAAACCCAACCCACTTTTGATTTTGTGGAAATCCGTTTTCCCGGCGCCATGATCACGAACGCCACCGGCATCAACAACTTCGGCAGCATCGTCGGGTCCTACTCGATCGACGGCCATACGACGCACGGTTACCATCTGGTCAATCAGCATTTCACTACCATCAACTTCCCCGGCGCCAGCAACACGTTCGCGCACGGGATCGACAACAACGGCGATATTGTGGGCTTTTTCACGCTGCCCGGCGACCTCAAGCTGCACGGTTTCCTGCGCTTGCGCAACGGCACTTTTCAGCGGCTGGACTTCCCAGGAGCTTTTGGAGGAACGATCCCCAGCGGCGTTAATGACGCGCTGAAAGTAGTGGGCGCGGTGGATAATAGCGGCTTCACCTGGCAGAACGGGACGTTTCACCAGGTCGACGTAAAAGACCCGGCGGGCACGTCGGGGACTACGCGGCTCAATGGGATAGCCAACACCGGCTGGATCGCTGGAGGGGCCGTCAATTTCGGCGCTGTGCGGGGCTTCATCGTCAAGGAAAGTGATTTCGATTGGCTGTCTCCGCAAGGCACGTTTACCGAGGCTGAAGGCATCAACGGCCGCGGCGACGTGGTGGGTTGCAACCAGAATGGAGCGTACATCGCTTTCAATCCGGAAGCCGCCGACGCGACCGAGAATCCTGAAAAGTTTCCTACACTCTTTCCTGTGATTCTTCCGGGCAAGCAAACCGTATGCGCTTTTTCCATTAACTTCTTCCGCGCGATTGTGGGATCGTACTCGGACGCGCAGGGACTCCACGCTTTTATGGCGGTGACCCACTAGCAAAGAAACATGACGTGGTCCGGGCATGACGGCAAAGTCATGCACATGCCGGCGGATCGAAGGGAAGCGATGGCGACGATGAATTTCCATCGCTTCCCTCACCGCGAGCCGCCCACGATCTTGCTCAGTTCCAAGACCTGAATGTGTGGAGGACAGTTCTTCCAGTTGTGCCGCCAGCATACGATCAGATCGCACTGCCGGGGATCATGGCCATGCAGCTTGAAGCCGCGGCTTTCAAATTCAAACTCAATGCGGAAGTGCTGCCAGCGTCCGGGCTCAACCTCGATCTTGGCTTCGCAGTCCGGAAACCCTGCCTGGACCGACTCAAATACCACTCTTGAGATATTCACCAGGGTTAGCCCCAACAACTCGCTTGAACGCCTTACTGAACGCAGCGTCGGACTCGTAACCGACCGACCGAGCAACGTCTATGAGCTTCTTGTCACGCTGTTGTATTAACTTCATCGCCTTCTGCATCCGCCACTCGGTTACATATTCCAGCGGTGTTTGTCCGAGCAGCTCTTTAAAACGTGCTGCGAATGCGGAGCGAGACATGCCCGCCGCCGCGGCCAAGGATTCCACCGTCCAGGGTGTGTTCACTCTGTCGTGAATGGCACCCAAGGCAGTGCCGATTTGAGGATCGAAGATCGCACGAAGCCATCCGTTGTTGCGTTCGGGGCCCGACGCGATATGCGCCCGGAGCACTTGGATAAACAGAACCTCGGCTAGCCGATTCGCGACTATTTCAGATCCGGGCACTTGTTCTGCCATTTCTGACGCCAGCGCTTGCATTGTGATATGAAGAGCAAGCGTGCGTGCCTGATCGGCTTTGACCAGAATGAAGCTCGGCAATAACTGAGTGATCGGTTTCAGGCTGGCGCGATCGAAACTCAAGGAACCACAGACGATCGTCGTCGGTGCGCCACCGCCTCCATAATGAGCGACATTACTGTTGGCTTTGGCCCCGATCTCGCGGAAACTACACCTCGGACGTGTTCGCGGGCTGTCGCGCAAAACAATCGAAGTCCCCCGGGCCAGCAGAAAGCAATCACCACCGGTGAGGGGAATCGGCTCCGAAATCCCTTCCACACTGAGCCAGCAGTTGCCGCGCGAGAGCATGGCGAAATGCGCCAAATCAGTGGGTGAAGTCTTTTTGCCGGAAGACGTGACTTTTTCTTCGGTCTGTTTCTCCTGTATCAAGCCCCACGGGGCTGTAGCTTCGAGCCTGTG
>DASXIL010000382.1:0-4361 GCA_036497985.1 Candidatus Angelobacter sp.
CTCCCGCCTGGGACGAGGCCCACCATGACGTTTCACTCACCGGCGGCGATGCGGCGTGGAACACTACAACGACTTTCACGGACTCATCCTTCGCAATGAACGGGTTTCTCGATACGACGGGTTCGGTCACACAGAATTCTGACCACAACGGCACGCGCGCCATGGGCTTCTACAATCAGGACGACCTGCCCTACTATTACGATTTGGCGACCTTCTTTGCCACCAGTGATAGCTGGCACTCGCCGATCCTGGCCAATACGTTCCCGAACCGTTTTTATCTAATGTCAGGCACCTCTTTTGGACACCAGTATCCGGATGGCGACGCCAATCACCCGAAGTACGCGGCCAAGACCATTTTCCGCGCCATGAACGATGCCAACGTGAGCTGGACCTACTATTACAAGGATGGCATTTTCCTGGCCAATTTCCAGGATTTCTTCGATCCCGCCATCGAGCCCAAGACAGTCCAGGTCAGCGATTTATTCAATCGTCTGAACGGCGTTTGCAGCGGCAATCCGTGCGATCCGGACAAGGCTCTCCCGCAGGTGATCTTTATCGACAGCCCATCAGGCGGCAGCGGGCTCGATGAACATCCGGATAGCAACGTCCAGACCGGCGCCGCATTCGTGCAGTCCATCATCGCCGCGCTGATGAACAGCGATGCCTGGAACGACTCGGTTTTTATCCTCAGCTATGACGAGGGAGGCGGTCTGTATGATCACGTGCCTCCGTTCACGGTGCCATTGCCGGATGGCTTTGCGCCCGGAAATTGCCCGGATGCAAACAATGGCTCCTTCGGCTATTGTCGTGTCGGCAAACTGGGAGGAACGTTCGACCTGACAGGTTTCCGCGTCCCCGTGATTGTGGTTTCGCCATTTGCTAAACCACATTTTGTCTCGCATACGCCTCGCGACTATACCGCGATCCTTTCGTTCATCGAAAAGACCTTTAACATACCGGCGCTGACCGCACGCGACACATTCTGGCAGGACCCGTCGCGCGACATGAGCGAGTTCTTTGACTTCAGCACGGCCAACTTACTCAAGGCACCCAACGGAGCGCCGTGGACGCAGTTCTTGCCCGCTCAACCCACCGGAAACCTGTGCGATCAAACGAAGGAGGCTGGACCCACATTTTAAGCCCTCATCGGGCCGGGGCGCGCCGCTGCGCACTTCGTAACTCCGCGAGGGGGCCGCCAGCAGCAGCACCGGTCGGCGTGGGCATCGTTCTATCTCCGCCAACACCATTTCGGCCAGGTCAACCGAATCTCGGATCGTGTTGGCTAGCAAAATCTGACTCGGCCGCGCTACCTGAACCACTCAGGGGGCGCGGCGAGAAGATTCTAGCGTATCTTTTTTACCGCGACGGTTGTTGCAAGCTGGGCATAGCGTTACTGGCGTGGACAACCTGAGCGATTACTATGACGTCCGGCTGAAAGAAGCGCGCCTGAAAGCACTGGAGCCTTACTCCAGCTTCTGCTTTCTAAAGATGGATCTGGCCGACCGTGACAAGGTGAATGAGCTGTTCGACGGCGGGAAGTTCGAGCGCGTGATCCATCTGGCGGCCCAGGCAGGTGTGCGCTATAGCCTGGAGAATCCGCACGTCTACATTCAAAGCAATATTGTTGGCTTCACCAATATTCTTGAGGCATGAAGGCGCTTCCCGGTGAAGCACCTGGTATATGCCAGCAGCTCCAGCGTTTACGGCGCAAATAAAAAGCTGCCCTTTTCAGTGCACGACAACGTAGATCATCCCATCAGCCTCTATGCGGCCAGCAAGAAAAGCAACGAGCTCATGGCCCACGCATATAGTCACCTGTTCCAGATTCCAACCACAGGATTGCGTTTCTTTACCGTGTACGGACCGTGGGGCAGACCTGACATGGCGGTTTTCTCATTCATCAAGGCCATCTTTGAAGGCAAGCCTATTGACGTTTTCAATCACGGCAAGATGCAGCGCGACTTTACTTACATCGACGACATCGTCGAAGGTGTCCTGCAGGTTGCGGACAGGCCGCCTGCTTCCGGAGGGGCGACCAATCCCACAGCGGCTCCTTACAAGCTCTACAACATCGGCAATCACCAGCCTGTAGAACTGATGAAAGTGATTGAAGTGCTGGAGAAATGCCTCGGGAAAACTGCGCACAAAAACATGCTTCCGCTGCAGCCCGGCGATGTTCTTGCAACCTTTGCCGACGTCGATGACCTGATGCGCGACACCGGCTTCCGCCCGGCCACACCTATCGAAGTCGGCCTGGAACGTTTCGTCCGCTGGTATCAGTCTTACTACTGCTCTGTTAAGACACATTCTTAAAGCACAGGAGAAAGTGGAACTTACGCACCTGATGAATTGCCGCAGACGCCTTTAAGACTCAAGATCAACGCGTGGACAGGACCGTTCTTTGGTGCAGCGGCTGCACAGGACGCGCATTGTGTGGGTATAGCTTCACAAATTGCTCAAGTTCAAATTGCGAGAGAGTCACTGGCTGTTTGAGAACAAACCATGTCACGCCTTCGCTGCAAGGAGGCGTTGTGAGCGACCCCGGGAATGTGTAATAGCTGCCTGTCTTCGGCAACAGGTCTGCGGGATTGATTGTGGCTCCCGTCGTGACTTCCCCTTCGCTGGCTCGTGGCAAATGGTTGAAGATCGTTTTGAGCACTGGATTACTCGGCCCCTGATCGACCAGCACGGCAATCACGGCCTTATGTTCTTCTGCGTCCTGATGGACCAGATGAATGACCATGTCGTGTGACTTGCCATTCATTTGCTCTTCGCTGGGATGATGAAAATGAAATTGCAGGAGCTGGTACTGTTTGCCTCCAACAGTCATGGAGCTGCGCCCATCGCTGTTCACCTGTACTGTGTGGCCGTTATCAATAATCTTCAAAACTGTTTCTGTGTAATGGAACTCTATCGCCGGCAGGTCCGCCTCAACCGAATCGGTTATGTTAATGGGCGATTGATCACTGCCTGTTTTGCACTTTGAATAGTCGGAATTCAAATCGCCCCAGCGATCAGGCCCCGTCGGGCCCTCATAGCTCCAATGCGGCGGACCGTGCTTCTCCTGCTCATACGATAAGAGAGTGAAGGACATCATGGCCAGAATAAGTATGAGTGTTCTCATGGCGTAACCTTGTTGGCAGGGCTCTGCCAGTCACTTCTTTCAGCTTGACCGTCATCAAATTCCTTGGACGGACTTAGCTAGATGGAGCTATCCACTTGTAAGTTACCTAACCGTGTCAGCGTGTGGTAACTGATAGTTTTGCCAGCAAGGTGCCAAGAAAGAGTCTGATAAAAGGAGCCGACCCTGTTCTTTGCCGAATAAGTGAGCGATGCTGGGCAATGAGCCATAAGTAACTCAATTGCTTTGAAGTCATCGCTCTTCGTCGCGCATCAGTTGAACGCAACTTAAGAATTTTACCTGCCCAAAGGCCGTCAATATTTCCCCAAAAAATCAGTCCATATGTCTAATACCGAACAGATTTCGGGAATTTTACGCTCTTACAATCTTCAGAGCGTTGGGGATAATGAACGGAACCAGCTTGCAACGGGGATCAACGCCGGGTTCACCTCAGTCGGGTGGAAGAATAATTTTTTCTGAGTCGCTGTTGAACATTGCCTGGGCTGATATCCTCCAATATCATAGCCAGACCAAAAAAGGCGGCCGTGGCCAAATCTCCAATCCGCATTCTTGTCGTCGAGGACTTCGAGCCGTTCCGAGCGTTTGTCACATCCGCACTCGCGCAACAGCCAGAATTGCAGATCGTCGGTGAACTCTCCGATGGATTGGAAGCAGTTGGCAGAGCTGCAGAACTGCGCCCAGATCTCATTTTGCTGGACATAGGCCTTCCATCACTGAATGGAATTGCGGCCGCTCGCCGCATCCGGGAGCACTCCCCGCAAACGAAAATCCTTTTCGTTAGTGGGGATCAGTCTTCAGACATCGTAGAACAAGCCTTGTCCTCCGGTGCAGCCGGCTACCTCGTAAAGTCGGACGCTGGGCGCCAACTGTTAGTCGCTGTAGGAGCCGTTCTTGAGGGTAAGCACTATCTCAGTTCCAGTCTCTCTGGTTTCCACGTCAACCACAACGGGCATCAGCATGCGGGCACTGACGTGTTGTCGAAGCCAAAGCAGCTTACACCACCGCCATCGAAAGGGGAGATTATCGGCCACCACGAGGCGGTGTTTTATTCGAATGATCGGCAGCTTCTTGATCAGTTATCGCAGTTCATCGGGGCCGCTCTCAATGCTGGAAATGGAGCTGTGGTTGTCGCCACCGGCACGCACCGGGAGAGCCTGGTGCGGAGTTTGCAGGCTAGCGGCGTGGATATTGCCGCGGCTCTTGAGCAGGGTAGATACAT
>DASXIL010000383.1:0-4720 GCA_036497985.1 Candidatus Angelobacter sp.
GTGCGTCCTTCTGCTCTTCTTGTCACGCCGTGCAAAATGAAGCCGGAAACCTTGTCGTGGGCAATTTTGGGCCGGAGCTGACTCGAGTCGGCACTAAAGTAAATCCGGATTGGCTGCGCCGCTGGCTCAACAATCCCGCAGCCTATCATCCTGACACCCGCATGCCGCACTACCGCATGGATGACAAGCAGGTCGCGCTGCTTTCCAGCTTTCTGCTGGCTAAGAAAGACAACGACCTGTTGGCGAACGTGCATCTTGCGCCTTCCAGCGCGGACAGCGTCGCGCACGGCAAGAAGCTTGTTACGGAAACCGGCTGTGCCGCGTGCCACCAGATCAATGGTGTAAATCCGCCGCAGAATTTTGCTCCTGACCTCACGCGCGTGGGCAGCCGGGCGCTGGCACAAGTGGTCTTTGCGCCGGGGATGAAGCACAACCTTCCGGACTACATTGCCGCCAAGATCCACGATCCACGCTCTTTTGGTCCGGGGCTGAAAATGCCGAAGTTCGCCCTGACTGACGCGCAAACTGACGCGCTTACCTCGGCCCTGCTGGCGCAGACCGACCGTGCTGCAACTTATCCGAAAGAGTTGATCATCAGCGGCACGCATCCCTCGAACTATCATCCCGGCGGCGATGCCGGCAAGCTCATGGACGATCTCCGCTGCCTGAGCTGCCACGCCATCAACGGCAATGGCGGTGACATGGCTCCAGACCTCACATGGGAAGGCAGCGCCGCGCAACGCGCATGGCTGGAAGATTTTCTCAAGAACCCCAACACGCTGCGGCCTGCCCTGATCCGCCGCATGCCCAAGTTCAACCTGAGCCCCGGAGAAATCAAGACGCTTGCCGATTACATCAGCGCTGCCTATCAGGGTCCGGGCTTTGATTCTCAGGCTCTGGACAAGCATGCGCTGAATGCAGATTCGGCCGCGCGCGGAAAACAGCTCTTCTATTCCAAGTATGGCTGCCAGTCCTGCCACATTGCTGACTATAAGAATGACAAAGGATATGTAGGCCCCGCGCTCACCAGCGTCGGCACGCGACTCACGCCGGTATGGACATACAAGTGGCTGAAGGATCCGAACGCTCTTCGTGCCGGAACGCTCATGCCTAATTTTGGATTGAAAGACGATGAGGCCCGCGACTTAACCGCCTTCCTGATGACATTGAAAGCGAAACAAGGAGGTGGCAAATGAAGCGCTTTGTCTTCCTGCTTCTTGTTCCCGTGGTGCTGCTGGCCGGCTGCCGGCATTCCACCACGCAAGCGCCAAAGCCCGCAGCTTACGGAGCGCAGATCACTGAAGTCAGCGGCGGCAAGCAGCTGGCCCAGGTGGGCTCCCCGCTGCCACAACCGCTGGTGCTTCAAGTCAATGGCGCGGACGGCAATCCTGTAACCGGCGCGCTGGTCACGCTGCACGGTGAAGGTATGCAGTTCACGCCGGCACAAGCATTGACAGATTCCAGTGGCCAGGTCACAGTGGCAGCGCAACTGGGATACAATCCCGGGGACTATCAGGTAACCGCGGAAACGCCAAAAGCCAGCGGAGGAACGGCCAACCTGGGCCTGCGGGAGATTGCTCTGGGGTATGAGCAGACGGTTGGGAAGATGGTGAATGACAAATACTGCATCCGCTGCCATGATCCGGAATCGACGCCGGAGCGCGTTTCAAATCTTGATAATCTTTCACCTGCTCCGCACCAGTTTACTGACGGCGCAACGCTGAACCGTATCTCCGACGCCGACCTTACAAATATGATCGCGCACGGCGGACCTGCGCTGGGCAAGTCGCCACAGATGCCGGCCTACGGCGCAACGTTGAAACCTGCGGAAATCAAGGCCATGCTTTCTTACATTCGCACCATTGCTGATCCCCCGTACCAGACTCCAGGAGTGAAATATGGGAAATAGATATTGTGTTCGTATGCTCGTTGTCGCGCTCGCCCTTGGCGGACTTTCTTGTTCAGCGCAAGTGCTGTCATTGGGCAAGGTAAACGACCCTGTTTCCAAGCGGCTACAGAAACAATATTATGCGCAGCTACAGCAGATCTCTACAGAAACCACGAAGATCCATTTCCCATATCCTTTTTACTTCAGTCAGACGCTGGACATCGACGAAGCGCGGCAAAAACAGTTGCCACAGGGGTCAATCCGATTTGATCAGTTCAACGGCCAGACCGTTCTCGCGATTTCCGGTAACTACTACATTTCCTATTCGTCCAGCCAACTCAACGGCAACCAGCGCGCCCGCAAGACCTATGAGGACGTGGTTCTGCCGCTGCTGAAAGCGGCTGTGACTCGCACGGACCGCAGCGTTCCTTTTGAAGCCTATGCTTTTGAAGTTTCTCATCACGTTCGCAACAAAGTGCTCAAGGTCAACACCGAAGGCGCAGAGAACCTGATGATCCTGTTCCCGCGCGCAGTTGCGGAACGGCTGGTCCACGCGAAAGACACTGACTCGCAGCAGAGTGCGCTGCTGGAGAGCGAAATTTATCTCAACGGCGAGCCCTTCACGCTGTGGCTTACCGGAGACGACGCACCTGAAGACGTAAAAGACCATTACCTTGCGCGGCATGGCCATGCCGATTCAACCAAGACTTCATCGACTACGATTGAGCCAGTGGAGCCTGGAAGCCTGGTCAGCACAAACCTGGTTTCAGAATCCGAGCTCGCCAGAACGGTTCGGGAACGCAGGAACGCACCGGCAGACCTTTCACCAGCAAGGCTGGACAAACTGCGAGTTACTTATGATCCAACGCTGCAGCGGCTGATACCTGAATTGAAACAACAAGCGCGGCTCGTGGATTATGCGCCACCATCTTTTATTGCCTTTCATAACGGAGCGTATCTTCAACTGAGCATGAATACCGATCTGGAGCAGCCGGCAGGGTCATCACAATATCGGATTGCAGCCATGGCTTTTGAGAGCCACATCTCGCATGTGCTTCGGCCGGTGACAAAATATTTCCATGACAATCCGCAGTTTGATGGCATCGATTTCACCACAACGGTCCACCAATCGGCGCAGCCGAGCAGTTTGTCAGTAGAGTTCGTGGTTCCCTTCTCCGCGCTCACCTGCTATGAGAAGTATGACTGCACTGGCCAGGAACTGATCAGCCGCAGCATTATCCTCATCAATGGAGAACGAGTGGCATTGGACCTGCAAAAAGCGGAAGCGGAGAACGTAGCGCATTAACCAGCAAGCGCATCCGCCGTGGCTGTCCCTATCAAAAACTCGGTACTGATTGAATCGGTTGAATTTAACGGTGGTCATCTGTAGTCTTCCATCTTCCCTCATGCTCGCCATTTTCTGTCTTTTACTTTCCTCTTTTCGAAGCTGTTTGAGCGCCCGCGCGGCCTTGCACGCTGAAATCCTAGCTCTGCGTCACCAGTTTCTTGTCTTGCAGCGTGCCAAACGTGGCCGCCGAATTCGTCTAAAGCTGCCAGATCAAGTGTTTTGGGTCCGGCTTTCTCGTTTGTGGCGAGATTGGCGGCTGCCTCTGCGGATCATAAAACCTGAGACTGTCATCACCTGGAACTGCAAGGGATTACGGCTGTACTGGACATGGAAAAGTCGAGCACGCATTGGCCGTCCGTCTACAACTCACCAGATTCGCGCCCTGATACGGAAGATGAGCCTGGCCAACCCGCGCTGGGGCGCACCGCGCATTCATGGCGAACTCCTGAAGCTCGGCATTGACATTGGAGAAACCACAGTCGCTAAGTATATGGTCCATCCGCGCAGACCGTCCTCGCAAACGTGGAAAACATTTTTGAAGAACCACATGCAGATTTTGGTTTCCGCTGACTTCTTTGCCGTCCCGACGGCAACCTTCCGCTTGCTCTTTGTCTTTCTCGTGCTCTCGCATGATCGCCGCCGAATCGTATATTTTGCCGTCACTGCCCATCCCACTGCTGAGTGGACGGCACAGCAGCTTCGGCATGCCTTTCCCTGGGACACGGCACCTCGATTTCTACTGCACGACCGCGACTCATGCTACGGAGAAAAGTTCCATTCGACAGCACGTGCAATGAGCATTTACGAACTCCTTACGGCTCCACGTTCACCGTGGCAGAATGCGTATGTCGAAAGGCTGATTGGCTCGATCCGGCGCGATTGTACCGACCATGTGCTGGTCTTCAATGAGCGCGGTCTGCGCCGTATTCTGAAATCTTATTTCGAATATTACGAGAAATCCCGCACTCACTTGGGGCTGGCGAAAGACTCACCAATTCCTCGTTCTGTTCAACCTCCATCGCTCGGGAGAGTAGTTGAACTGCGGCAAGTCGGCGGACTACACCATCGCTACGAACGCCGGCCCGCATAAGCCCTTTACGCCGTGTGAAAGCAAAACGATTCACCCGCCCTCGTGCGCGCGCCTAAGGGAGGACCTGCTCTTTTGCTCCGGGAGTGTGCAGTTGAATCGTAAGACTGCGCGTTGCCTCAAGCCGCATTCAGTTTTCCAAACTCCAATGCGCGACGTTTCATCGAAAAAACTCAGCGGATGGACTTTCTGATAAGGACAGGGGATTTTTCCGGACTCGGAAGGCGTGTATCTGCTTGAATGTCCGTTCCGAGACATAGGTAACAGAACGTTCCGGAGACATGGGTTACACTTTTCGGCCCGAAGGGGGCGGAGAGGAGAATGCCATGGAAGGAGAGTTCTGTGATGGACGAACGAATGCGGTTTGTGATCCGGCTCAAAGACGGCGAGACGATGG
>DASXIL010000384.1:0-17668 GCA_036497985.1 Candidatus Angelobacter sp.
GACATCTGGCCTACACAAAAAGAAGTCCAGGAGGCGGTGAGCCGCTCCATCAATTCCGGAATGTTCACCACGAATTACCAGACGATTTTTGAAGGCGATCAGGAATTGAAACGCCTGTCAATTCCGGAAGGCGAGACCTACGTCTGGGACAACGATTCCACTTACATCAAGCGTGCCCCGTATTTTGACGATATGCCGGCGCGTCCGGCGGCGGTGAAAGAGATCAAAGGCGCTCGTGTGCTGGCGAAGCTGGGCAATAGCGTTACCACCGACCATATTTCACCAGCCGGTTCCATCAAAGCGAGCGGCCCGGCAGGAAAATACCTGCAGGAACACGGAGTGCCGCCCAGCGATTTCAACTCTTACGGGTCGCGACGCGGCAACCATGAAGTGATGGTGCGAGGAACGTTTGCCAACGTCCGCCTGCGCAACCAGCTTGCGCCGGGTTCGGAAGGCGGCATTACTAAGCACTTTCCCAGCGGCGAGATCATGTCAATCTTTGACGCTTCAGTAAAGTACATCGCAGATGGCGTACCGCTGATCGTGTTGGCAGGCAAAGAATATGGGTCGGGTTCTTCGCGCGACTGGGCGGCGAAAGGGCCGCTGCTGCTGGGCATCCGCGCGGTGATCGCCGAAAGCTATGAACGAATCCATCGCTCGAACCTGGTTGGCATGGGCATCCTGCCGCTGCAGTTCCTTGCGGAAGAAAATGCAGAATCGCTGGGGCTGCAAGGCGACGAGATTTATGAGATCGTGGGATTGCCTGCTCTGCTGGCCACTAAGTTCGCCAATGGAAAACAGGTTCAGGTAAAGGCGATCTGCGCTGATGGAACCGTGAGCGAATTCAGTGCGCTTGTGCGCATTGATACGCCTCAGGAAATTCTCTATTACGAGCACGGCGGCATTTTGCAATATGTGTTGCGGCAGCTGCTGGCGAGCAAAGGAAAGAGCTCGGCCGCAGATTAGCGCAGATGGACACGAGATCAGGTTTAGCCGCGAATCAACTCGAAAGAGAGCGAATCAAAAATCGCTAGTCTTTACCTGATTCCTCATTCGCATCCGACAGGATCTGCCAGAGCGCCTTCCCGCAATCGACAATTTGCTTGCGACCGCATTTCGGGCATTGATATTCGCGCATGTCGCGTCCCGTGAACGTGGTCCTTTCGATCTGGTCCATCTCGATCGCGCAGTCTGGGCAGGTAGTTTCGGCCATGATCGTCAAGTGTAGTTCAATCGGAAAGAATTGCTACCTGACCACTGATCAATACTGATGACACTGGTCCGGCCAAAGCCGTGGGTGCAGGGCGCACGGCCTGAATCCTTTGACCTGGGGCTGACGGCCAAGCGCTGAATGCTATATCCTCACTGGTCTGGTTCTTTAGCATTTCTGGTACAACTTTATCTATGAAAGTTCTGGTGATTGGCGGTGGAGGCAGGGAGCACGCGCTGGTGTGGAAGCTGCGCCAGTCGCCGCGCGTGTCGCAGGTGTATTGCCTGCCCGGGAATGGCGGGATTTGCGAAGAGGCTACCTGCATGCCCGGCGATCCCAAGAGCCTGTCCAGCCTGCTTTCCGTGGCGCACCAGATACAGCCGGACTTGACCGTGGTAGGGCCGGAAATTTCTTTGTCGATCGGTGTAGTGGATGAATTTACGCGGCGCGGCTTGAGGATTTTTGGTCCCACACAACGGGCCGCGCAACTGGAGACGAGCAAGAGCTTTGCCAAAGAATTCATGCAGCGGCATCAGGTGCCAACCGCACACTATGCGGTCTGCACTTCAGAAGAAGATTTACGCAAGTCGCTGGGACTTTTTTCCACGCCGGTTGTCGTGAAGGCCGATGGCCTGGCCGCCGGCAAGGGCGTAGTGATTGCCGCCACCAAAGAAGAAGCTGCCAACGCGGGCGTTTCGATGTTCAATGGTAGGCTGCTGGGGACGCCGGTGGCCAATGTGGTGCTGGAAGAATTTCTGGAAGGCGAAGAAGTTTCCTTCCTGGTGTTGAGTGATGGCGAGCGCATGGCCGCGCTGGTACCGGCGCAGGACCATAAGCGCATTGGCGATGGCGATAAAGGAGCCAATACCGGAGGCATGGGAGCTTACTCCATCAGTTCGCTGCTCGACGAAGGCATGACCGAGTGGCTGCTGAACCACATTGCACAGCCGGTGATCGCTGGGATGAAATCAGAGGGCGCCGAGTATCGCGGCATTCTGTATTGCGGCCTGATGATGACCGCGCGCGGGCCCATGGTGCTGGAGTTCAACTGCCGCTTTGGCGATCCTGAAACACAGGCCGTGCTGATGCGTTTGGATAGCGACCTGCTGGATGCGATTGAAGCCGCGGTGGAAGGCCGCGTAAGCCCGGGAGAGTTCAAATGGTCGAATGACGCTTCCTGCTGCGTAGTGGTTGCTTCGGGCGGTTATCCAGGAAGTTTTATGACGGGAAAACAAATTTCCGGACTGGACCGCGCGGACAACTTGACGAGCGTAAAAGTCTTCCACGCGGGCACAAGCAAGCGCGATGGCGTTTTCTATACCAGCGGCGGACGCGTGCTGGGCGTGACGGCGCGGGCGCCGAGGCTGGAAGATGCGATCACGCGCGCGTATGAAGCCGTGCGGCAGATCAGCTTTGAAGAAATGTATTACCGTAAAGATATTGGCGCGCGAGCGTTGAAAGCGCCGAGATAAACTTACAGGAAAAATAACTTTTATGGCAGAGAGCCCTCTTGTATCGATTGTTATGGGGTCGGATTCCGACCTTGAGATCATGAATGAAACCGCCAAAGCGCTGGATGACTTTGGCATAGCCTATGAGATCGACGTAACCTCGGCACATCGTTCGCCCGCGCGGACTTCAGAGTATGCGCGCAACGCCGCTGGCCGCGGCATTAAGGTGATCATCGCCGGAGCAGGCGGGGCGGCGCATCTGGCAGGCGTGATTGCCGCCGAGACAACGTTGCCGGTCATCGGCGTACCCATTCCTTCCACGCCGCTGAATGGCATGGATTCACTGTTGGCAATTGTGCAGATGCCCGCGGGCATTCCCGTTGCGACAACGGCGATTGGCAAGCCTGGCGCGACGAACGCGGGAATTCTGGCCGCGCAGATTATCGGGCTCAGCAATACCACGGTTGCCACCAAGCTGAAAGAGATGAAGGGCAAGCTGGTAAAGAGCGTGGAAGAGAAGTCGCAGAAGTTGCAGCAGATGAGGAAGCGATAAAAGAGTATCCAGTTTGAAAACTTTCAAGTATCCATGGTCGAGACAAGTGTCAGGGCACGACTTTAGCGCCTATCCCGAAGCGAGCGGAGCGAGCAACGGGATGCGGAGTCGTGCCGCAAGGGCGTCAAAAAGAGAGGGCTTTAGCCCCTGCTCTATGATGCCGGCGGGTACGCTATTCCGATTCCTGCGGCACATGTTCCTTTGTGAGAATTCCCTGGAGCCGCATTGCCAAGGACGCTCCCTAGGGGTCCTTCGACTCGCGCTCACGGCTTCGCCGCTGGCGCTCGCTCAAGATGACAGCTTAAAGCGTAACAACACATTGAAACATCTCCGGTTGAGTTGGTGGAGTGTTTGCCGGTGATAGTCCCTTTCTCCGCTATCGCTATCATCCCTGCCCGCCTCGCTTCCACGCGGCTGCCGCGCAAAGTGCTTCGCGAGATTGCCGGACAGCAGATGATTGCGCGCGTGTATGAAGCAGCGAAGCAGTCTCCGCTGTTGCGGGACGTGATCATCGCCACGGATTCAGACGAGGTGATGCAACTGGCGCACGACCGCGGATGGAAAGCGCAGATGACTTCGGACAAGCATCGCAGCGGCACAGACCGCGTGTATGAAGTGGCGCAGCGCATTCCAGCCGACGTCTACGTAAATATCCAGGGCGATGAACCGTTGGCGCGTCCCGAGCATTTGGACGCTCTGTTGCAGCCGATGCAGGATTCCAAGGTGATGGTTTCTACCATCAAGACGCCGTGTCCAGCACAGGATGTGGACAATCCAAATGCAGTGAAAGTTGTGACCGATCTCAATGGCCGCGCGTTGTATTTTTCTCGGTCGACGATTCCTTTTGATCGCGACAAGACAGGCGGCATCAGCTACTTCAAGCATCTGGGCTTCTATGCTTATCGCAAGGCCGCGCTGGATCGGTTCTGCAATTTGCCGGAATCGAAGCTGGAAGCTGCAGAGCGGCTGGAACAATTGCGCTTCCTGGATAACGGAATTGATATTTATGTGGCCGAGACGCCTTTCAATACTGTGGGCGTTGATACCGAAGAAGATCTGCGCCGTGTAGAAGAGATGGTGAGAGCGTCTGGCAGGTAGCAAGAAAATCTTTGCCGCAGATTTACGCTGATAAACGCTGATCGAGACAGTTTTGCAGGACGACCTTTATCGAAAACCTTGCCCTCTTTCCTGATCTGCGTTCATCTGCGCAATCAGCGGCGACTTGCTCAGGTAGCTAAACCGGGCTGACGATTTTTGGCCCAGGCTTCTGCAGCCGCAATGCGCTTGGAAATCGGGGGATGAGAGTGAAAGAGTAATTCCACCAGCCGCGACGGATGGCTTTCACTCAGGTTCTGGCGTGCCAGCTTTTCCATGGCGGTGATGTACGGCGTGACGTCGGATACGCACTTCCAACAGTAGAGATCGGCCTGGCGCTCAGTGAAGCGCGAGTACGCGTTGAGGGCCGGCATCAGCAGCAAGGAGAGTCCGCTGGCGACGAGGGCGAGCAGCGGCAAGTTGGCAAAATCCGCCAGGTGCTGGAACATGTGTTGCTCGTCGATGGCGTAGCGCAACACGTAATTCGCCGCCCAGAAACCCGCCAGCGTGACCAGCGCCTGCACCACGATCATCTTTACCATGTGGCCGTGGACGTGATGCCCAAGTTCATGGGCCAGTACGGCTTCAATTTCGTCGTCGCTGTAGTTTTGCAGAAGGGTGTCCGCCAGGATGATGCGGCGGGTGCTGCCCAGCCCGGTCAGCGCGGCATTGGCTTTTTTGCTCTTTTCCGAAAGCTTCCACTCATACACACCGCGCACGCGGGTGCCGGCACGTTCGCCTAATCGCATAAGTCGGGCCTTCAGTTCGTCGTTCTGCAACGGTGCAAATTTATAAAACAGCGGGAACAGGACCACGGGCGCAATCTGAGCGAAAAAAATGAACAGGCCCATGAAGATCATCCAGCCGATGATCCACCAATACTGCGGCGACGTCCTGATGAGAGCGTAGACAATCTCAGCCAGCACGGTTGCCATTACCAGTCCCAGCACCCAGCCTTTGAACTCGTCTTTGAGCCAGGAGAACAGGCGCTGGTTAGAAAGGTTGAAGCGGTGTTCCAGTCTGAAGCCATAGAAGTCCAGCGCAAAGCCAAGAGCCTTACTGATTACGCTGAGAAACATCACGTAAAAAAATAAATCCAGCCAGTAGCGATCGGGGGCCATGCGGGTCGCCAGGCCACTGAGCGTTTTCGTCCAGCCGGTGGCCAGCAGCACGATGAGGAACCCAAAGCTGATACCCAGGTCGCCCAGTTCCAGCCAGCGCCGTGCGCGATTGTATTCGCGCGCTTCTGGAGTGTCAGGATGCAGGTTGGCCTCTGTGATGGTCATGGCTTGGGCTTCTCCTGATTGAACTCCAGAGCGATGAAGCTGGCAGATGTCTTGGCGTTGTTAATGAGCGCGTGCATGGGACCGCCAGTCAACCAGTCGATTTGACCGGGACCGCGTATGATCGGCGTGTCAGTAGAGCCGTCTTGCACCCCGAACCCAAGATTGGAGACTGGCACAATCAGCTGTGGAACGGCGTGAAGGTGCTTCTCGGCGTGCGCCGTAGGTGGAACAGTGATCAGCCAGACACTCCATTGGTCAGAGGAGATGAGCTTCCTGCGCTGCGTGCAGATTCCAGCGCAAGGATTTGAGAGATCGTCGCAAGAGCCAGTGCAGGTCTTCACGTTTGTAGATGGCTTCAGCAACTCAATCGTTATGTTATGAAACGGACGGTCAGCTTGGTTGATGGCGGCGTGAGCGAAGTTTCCGGGCGTAAATCGCACTTCACCGTCCTTGAGCTTCAACGCTACCGGTTTCTCCCCCGGACGCACGCTCACCACGTCGGAGTCGCCCAGCGTCACAAAAAGATAGTCATAGTTGTGCTTATGGACCAGGGTTGTTGCCCGGGGCGCAACCGTCACATCGAACACGCGCACGTATTCATTTTGCAGAACAAGATGATGACTGGGCTCAGATGTGATCTCCACGGACTGTTGATGCTGGGCCAGGGCGGCTGTGGCCAGAAACAACAGGCCCGCGACGCGGGACGTTCTCATATAAAGATTGTAAAAACAATGGGATGTGCCCGCAAGTGACTATTGTTTCTGTCGCTTCGCTCCAAACCGCTTTGAGATTCTTTTAGTTGCGGAGAGTTATCAGCCTTGTGGCAAGCCGCTCAGCGATCACTGGCCTCGCGGCTTCATTTCTGTTCTCCCTCCACACCGCTTGCTTACTTATGGTCGTGCGGTTTCGGAGCGTCCTTGGATTGCGGCCCCATGGATTCCGATCCTTCTCCCGCTGGGCGTCCGCGGAACTCAAGCACAATCGTCTTGGCAGTCGTCGTCCCCGAGTTGGTGACCGTGTGCACCACCGGATTGTTCCACGTCAAATCACCTGTCTTGGAGTGGACTGCCGACTCGGGCTGGTCCTGATTCTTCATCGTTACATCCGCGTCGGTAAGGGGAATGGTAAGAAAATTCGCAAGATGCGTGTGCTGCGGATATTTAGCTCTCGGCGGCAGCGTCACTTGGGTTACAGACCATTGATCGGAGGTAACGATCTTCGTCACAGTGACGCACTTGGTCTTATCGGCGGAATCGCACGGCACAGGAATTTCGCAGGATTCCGTGCAGGCTTTCTGATTGGTAGTGGGCTGCAAAAATTCGATCGTCCGATTATGGAACGGCTTGCTCGCATTATTGGTAATGGCATGCACCAGACCGGCCGCGGTGAACCTGGTGTCGCCATCTTTCAAAGCAACCTGCGCAGGCTGCGCGCCCTGCTTCGTATTCGTGATCTGGGAGTCGCCCAGCGTAATGCCAAGATAGTCATGGCCGTGGCGGTGCATCAGCGTCGATTGGCCAGGATCGACCGAAACGGCAAAGACGCGAACAAACATGTTCTCCAACACAAGGTGATGGCTGGGTTCAGAAGTGATTTCCACTGGCGCCTGGGCCTGTTGTGTCCAGGCCGTCAAGGCAAGAATAGCGAACAGAGTCACGACCAAAAGTTTTCGCATAGGGAAGCCATTCTAGACGTGAGCCGCACGAATGCCAATGGAAAGATAGCTTTGAAAAATCGAGAAGCGGAGATTAAGCGACTAGGGAATGCGTGGGAGTCCGCGACGCAAGTCCCTGCCAATGCGGCGCTGGTGCCACAGGCGAAGCGGCCGGGAATAATTGATGATGCCGAAAGCTGCAATGGCCGCCATCAGCAAGACGCTGCTGATGATCAGGAAGACGCGTGCGGCGCCAGTTTGCGCCACTTGCAGGATGACGAGCGCGTTACGCGGCGTTAACAGCATGGATGCCGCGAGGGCCAACATGCCGACTCCGGCAAGCAGGCCGGTTACGTTTTTGGCCCAGCGGCCTGTGGCGTGATACTCCGCAAAGAGGTTGAACCCATAAGAGATCAGCCCTGCAATGACGATGAAATTCGCCACAATCGCTATCCAGGATTTTGCATCCATCACTGTAATTGGACGCCGTGTTCGCAGCGCGGGTTGTGAAGCTCTGGATGGGCCTTAGCCTGTGCCACAAAAATCAAAAGGCTTTGATCAGAAGACCAGAAACTTCTTCTTTTTCTTGGGCGGCTTACCGGGGCGGCTGCCGCCATCACCATTGGCGGCAACAATTGTTGGCCTGTTATTGCTCTGGTTAGGGCTGGCCCCTGTATCGGTATAGCCAGACTTGATGTCTATAAACGCCTGCTCACGCAGCTTGGTAAGATAGGCGCGCGCCGCAGGTTCCAAACGCTCTGAGTAAATGGCCTCGCGGATACGCTCAGAGATATCTTTCAACTCAGGAACACCGGCCGCGCGATGGCCCGTAACTTTCAGAATGATGAAGCCCTGGCGCGTACGAATTACGCCGGTATTTTCTCCTGCCTTGAGTGAAAATGTTTTGTCTTCCAGGTCTTTAGCCAGTTCGCCTCGTTTGAAGGTGCCCAGCGTTCCACCCTGACCGGCCGTGGGCCCGTCAGAGCTTTTCTTGGCCAGATCGTCGAATTTTGCGCCCTTCTTCAATTGGTCAAGAAACTGGTTTGCCTTGGCCTCGGCTTCGGCCACCTTGGCCGGATCTTCGGGCAGGTTCTTATCCTGTTCCGCGCCCTGCTTGTCTTTACTCTCAACGTTTTGTTTTGCCGGCTGGGTAGAGACCATGATCTCGCTCAGGCCAATTTCTTCAGGCCCTTCAAGCTCTTTCTGGTGCTTGCTGTACCAATCCTGAATATCTTCATTGGAAATATGGAGTTTGCCGCCAACTTCCTGGCCGATCACCTGCTGCGTAACAGCGCCGATACGTATCTGCTCTTTGAAATCCTCATAAGAAACGCCCTGTTTCTGTGCCTCTTTTTCCAGATCGTCAATGCTGGCCAGCCCCATCTGCTGCCGCATCTGGTTAAGCCGCTTCACCAGTTCCGTTTCGCCGGTGATGCCCAGGTCCTTGCCGCGTTCCAGCAGAAGCTGCTGGTCGATCAGATCGCGCAGGGTATTTGCCTGCGCTTTGGCTGCCTGGCTCTGCCAGTCAGAGGGGTATCTCTGCTTCAACTCTTCCAACCCGGTCGCCTTGGCCTTTTCCATATCGGACCGGGTAATGATCTGGTCATCGACGCGGGCGATGATTTCGTCAACGATATCGTCAGCGCGAAGGGCCATTGCCAGCAGCAGCACGGCAGACGCAAATAAAGCGAGTTTCTTGGGCATATTGAAGACCTTCTACCAGAGAAGCTTTTTACCAGAAAAGCTTCACTTAAAAAGACGTGGAGTTATTACGCCTATTTTAGCAGCGAGGATATATAGCATCCAATTTCTAGAACGCTGTACGGCCCTATTGTTGCGGTTTTTTCTTCTTGTTGAACAGGCCGCCCAGCGCGTCTTGCAGGTTTGGTTTTTGATTCTGCTGACCATCGGCCTTGTTTCCCTTGCCCTGAACTGCCTGAAGCAGGGAGTTCTGAAGATCGCCGGCGACGGCACCTCCCACGTCTGGGCGGAACACCGGGTTTGAGGTCTTCCCGGTAATCGTGAAAGGCAGGCCTTTGCTTTGGGCCGATGCAGAGACTCCGGTAAGGCTGCCTAAAAGATTATTGGCGGCCCCGGAGAGTTTCATCAGCATTTTGAAGTCGAGCGAGTTATCGCCGGCAATCACGCCATTGCCGGTTACTGTGCCGAGCGACGGCACATCCAGAACAATGTTGTCCGCTTTAATGCCTTCAGGCGCAACGCGCAAGGCTGAGCTGAACGTCTGGATCAGCGTATCTGTGCTGGATTTGTTGCCGGTGAACGATGCAATCGCGCCGAGCTTAGAGCCAAGGTTATAGCCCGAAAGATGAGTGCCTTCGATTTTTAAAGGGCCATCAATTACCAGACGATCCAGGGGGCCCGTTGCATTCAGGTCCATGTTGATGTTGCCGCCCTGCAATGACGCGCCTGAAGGCAGAACCACGCCAAACGCCGGCAGCAGGCCTTCAACGTCATTTACCGCCATGTTTTTGCCGACGATCTTCAAATTCGCCAGCGTGTCTTCGCCTTTGGCGTTGAGCGTTCCGCTGGCATTGGTCAGGCTGTTGCCGGTGTGAAGGTCCGCGTTGATCGTGCCGGTATCGGAATCCAGAGCATAGTCGGATTTGTAATCCAGCGCGACAGGCTGCTTTGCCGGCTGTCCGCCCTTGATCACGCGCAGGTCAGCGGCTTTGGCCTTACCTTCAGAATGCAATTTGCGGCCATCCGACTTTATTTGCCCATCAAAATCCAGTATGCCGCCAATGCCGGAACTGGGATCGACAAAGCCGGTTGCTGCCAGATCAGCGTGCTTCAATGTAATTTTGGCGTCCAGGGGACTCTTGGTTGAGTCAGTGGGATTCAGCGGGCCGGCCTGGCCTTCAAGGTTGAGCGTGCCGCCTGCCGGCATGCCAGCGGAGAGCGTAAACGGCATTGCGCTGGTGGCGGAGATATTATGCGCCACCAGATTTACGTTCTGGTAAACGCTTTCTTTCCCAGCGGAGTGGCCGCTGCTATGCCCCACGCGCACGGTCCCGCCGGCGATCTCAAACGTATCAACCGATACATCCGGCGTGGATTTCCCTGAAGGCCCAGACGGCGCGGAATTGGGTTTCGAGGGCTCAGGCGTTCCTTTTTGCGGTGAAGCGCCAAGGGTTGAGTAATTCCATTTGCCGGCTGCGTTCTTCAGTAGCGTAATGTCCGGCTTCTGTATGGTGAGAGAAGTTACTTTAAGCTGCTTGGAAAGGACCAGCGGCATCACTTGCACGCCCACTTTCACCGAAGCCGCTTTCAGAAACGGGCCCTTGTTAAAGGCCGGATCGTCATCAATAGTAATGTCGCTGGCGCTTGCGCCTCCACTCAGCAGGGACGCATCCAGCTTGCCGATGTGCACCTGGCGGTTGAGCGCGGCGGAAAGCTTCTTTTCCAGATCGGGGCGGAAGCTATCGACGTTGATGAACAACGGAACGGCGATGATGACAAGCAGAACTACGCCGATGACAATCCCGGAGATTAAGAGCAAACGCTTCATGGGGAGATGCTATCAGAAACCACTTAGATAGATGTTATTGACATAGCAGGAGGTTTGCTTCAGCATACGTGTCTATGCGCAAACCGCAACTCCTGACAGTGCTGGTATGTGTGGGCATGGCCGTGGCGGCGCTCGCGCAATCCAATGATGCCAAGCCGGCAGAAAATCCGCCGCAAAAGATCGCCTCCGGCATTGCCTATGGATACAGAGTCCACCACGTGGATCCCGAGTATCCGCTATTGGCCCGCAGGGCGAAAATTCAAGGGCTAGTAGTCCTGAGCGCTGTTATCGATACAAAGGGGAAGGTCACAAACCTAAGGGTGCTCTCCGGACACCCGCTGCTCGCCGAGTCGGCGGTGAAGGCCGTGAAGCAATGGAAATACAGGCCATACGTGTTCGAGGGTCAAGTTGTGCCTGTGGAGACAACGATCACGGTCGAATTTCATCTGTAAAATCTTATTCGCGAGGCTGACATGAAATGCTGCCTGGTATCGATCGTGATTGCCGCGCTGTTCGCCGGTGCGATGGCGCAGCAGAATTCCCGCGCCGCGGGCATGCCAGCCACCCTGGAGAACGGCTCTATCCTCTACGCCGAATTGACGAAAACCATTGACGCAAAGAAAGCCAAAATGGGCGATCCGGTCTCTGCCGTGCTGGTGGCTGACGTTCTGGCCCACGGAAAAATCGTGGTCCGGCACGATGCGAAATTGCTGGGGCACGTTACAGAAGTCCAGATTTATACGAAAGAAGCGCCTGAATCGCGGCTGGGGATCGTCTTTGATAAAGCCGTTGCCAAAGGCCGTGAAATGCCATTCCAGTCAGTGCTTCTGGCGATTCGTCCGGGCGAGCGCCCGGTGGTGGACGTGCCTAACGCCCCTTCTCCCATGAGCAATTCCGCTCAGGGGCCATATCCGTCACAGCAGGGATCCAATATTCCCTACCGGGTTGATCCTTCACTGAACGATCCGTTAAGACCGCGAGATCGGGGGGCTGTGCCAGCCGCACAAACTGACATTGATGGATTGAGCCTGAGTCCAGCGGAGGAAGGAGGCTCTCATACGATTGTCTCTACGAAGCGCACGGTCAAGCTGGAAAGAGGAATAAAAATTGAATTGCTGGTTACCGGCCAGTAGACTGAGCACCTAACTGCCGTAATTTTTCTTAAGATAGTTTGTGATCTCGGTTTCCAGTTCAGAGTAACCGCCGTGAACGGTGCTGCGCAGCGCCGATTCCACGCTTTGCCCGTCTCCCAGGCGCTGCAACAGGCGGGCCAAATCGCTCAAGCCATAGGTCGCGCGAATGTATTCCACTGCAGCCAGACTTTCAGCGTAAGCAACCGAGGCTTCCGCAGAGCTGTAATCCTGGAACCCACCTTCCAGTTGATTGAGCGGAATCTGCCGGCCGGACGCGTACAGCGCAGCGAGCCGCGGGCCGATTGCGCCAGTAGATGAGCCCTGCTCCAGTTGCGCCACACCTTCATTCAGCCAGACCGGGGCGCGATTGTGCGTGATCTGCGCGACAAAAGAGTGCGTGAGCTCATGGCGCAGGACACTGGCCAGTTCCGGCGTCACGGATTTGATGCCTGAGATGGGAATGCGAATCTTGCCGTCATTCAGCGCCGCTGTCCAGGCGGCGGCGTGGGTTACGTCAAAGAAAGCCTCATCGGTATAAAGTGAAACGTAGATATTTCTGGGCGACGAGCCCAGATCGTTGCTCAAATCGCGATAGTCGGTTTCCAGCGCGTCCAGCACCTGCGTGCGGAGCGCATCGTCTGTTTGCGAGCCTTCATAGCGCAGCGTAAAGTGGCTGCTTTCCTGCTGGCGGAAATCGGCTTCCGTTTTGGATTCGCGCTCCACGCGCTCCAGCAGGTCTCTCGTCTTGTCGTCCGGACGGAGCTGCAAAGATTTTTTCAATGCCGCAATGGCTTCGCGGTTGTGGTCATTCTTGTAATAGGCGTATCCGAGCAGCAAGAACGCGTCCGCCGACTGCGGACTGACCCGAGCAGCCTGTTGGGCGCGAAGCAGAGCTTCCGCGGGCTGGCCCAGCTTCAACAAAATGGAAGCGTAGTTCTCCAACAGGACGCCGTGGTCCGGCAGGAAGGCGATCGCAGCCTGGAGATAATGCGCGGCAGCAGAATAGTTGAGCCGTTTTTCTTCGAAATTGGCGGCAATGGAATTGGCAGCAGCGGCGCGAAGTGAATCGCCTTCACCTTCTATGGACTTGATCGCCGAGGCATCAATCGCGCCGTTCCGGACTACGCGCGAGACAAGGTCGCCCGAACTGGCCATTTCTTCGTGCGCCGGTAAAGCTTCCGTCCCGACTGCTGCACGCGATGGAGACGGCCCGTAAACCGGACCTTTCTCAATGCGGACAACGATGGATTTGGGAATGGTCATCGTGTTGTCGCCCAGAGTGTATTCCACACGGCCATTGCGTTCCTGCGCGGAGTCGGCCTGGATACGGTCGCCGTTTTTCAACACGATTGTGTCCGCGCAGGCGGCGGCACACAACATGACAAAAGCGCAAAATGTAATAATCGATTTCAAGTGAGAAAAGTCTAAGCGATTATGGCATGTCTATGAAGCGTGTCTTCATCCAGAGAGTAACGAAGGTACTAGTTCTCGTCTTTGCCCTTGCCCTGGCGAATATTTCTGCTTTGGGCCAGGTTGCGCCGCCGCAATCCGGCGCTGTGGCGCTTTACCGCGAACTGCTGAATCCTTCTTTTGACGCCAAAGACGTTTACCAGATACGCGATGTTTCCATCATGATGGAAGACCTGCACATCTCCATCAGCGATGGCACCATCGGGTTTGTGCGTGAAGTGAATGGCCACATTACGGGCGCCATGTTTGAAGGCGTTGGCGAAGTGCTGCTGGTGCCTCCTAACCGCGCCGAACGTACATCGCTGGCGTTGTTTACCGGATCGGCGGTGCTGGAACAGCGTTTCCAGTCTGCGTATCTCCGGTTCGCCGACGACAAAATAGCGGCCGAGTTGCAGAGCGGACTTCGCGGCCATGCGGAAGACGCGCAGGAATTTATTACCCGATGGCAACAGCCCGCCTTGCTGCTGGCCCGTGGAGACGCGTTGCCTATCCTACAGGTGATGACCAGCGCACCGCAGTCCTCTGCAAGCTTTCTGCACTTGCGCATTGGCGGAACAACAGCTGGAATCGTGGACATTTTTTTCGATAGCAACGGCGCCGAGCAGATCAGTGTGGCGCAGGCCACCGTGGTCAATAACGTGGCTTACTACGATATCTGGAGCTCTTTTCCCATGCGCTCGGTACGTGAAGCTTCTGGCCAGGAAGATCCGGCGACCCGCGCCAGCTTTGAAGTTTCAGACTACAAGCTCCGCGTCACCGTGCAGCCGCCCACCGACCTCAGCGCTGAAGCCGAGTTTACTCTTACGCCGCAGTATTCCGGCCAGCGGACGGTAATCCTGGAGCTTTCGCGCTACCTTAAACTCACTGAGGTGCGCGTGAACGGCGCGCCCGCCGAGTTCATCCAGAATGAAGCCATCAGCGGCACCGATCTTTCCCGCCGTGGCGACGACCTGATTGGCCTCGTAATGCCCGCGCCGCTGGAAAAAAATCATCCGGTAAAACTGCAATTCAAATATTCCGGACCAGTCATGTTCAATGCCGGTGGCGACGTAATTTATGTTGGCGCGCGCGGCACGTGGTATCCAAACGTTGGCCCCACGTTCAGCAACTTCGACCTCACATTCGAATGCCCGAGTGACTGGTCAGTGGTCGGCACCGGCAAGCTTGTCTCCAGCACCGTGAGCGCGGGCAAGCGAACTACGCGCTTTGTTACCAGCAAGCCTATTGGTCGTGCCGGTTTCAATCTGGGCAAGTTCGTTGCTGCCACGGCCACGTCCGGCGGAGTGGAGATCCACGCTTACGGCGCCAAAACTGTGGAACAATCCCTGGCAGGCGCTGAAGCACGGGCCGGCAAAAAGCCCGATCCCACGCGGGAAACCCAGCAGATCGCCGACCAGGCGGCGAATACGATCCAATTTCTATCGTCCGAACTTGATCCTTTTCCATACCTCAACCTGGAAATCACGCAGCTTCCCGGGATGCTGAGCCAGTCGTGGCCCGGGCTGATCTATCTTTCCAGCACGGCGTTTCTCACGCCCGACGAGCGCCGCGCCCTGGGCGTACACGATCCTTACGTGGAACTGCTGCTCAGCCGCCTGATGCTGACCCATGAGACCGCGCATCAATGGTGGGGCGACGCCGTGGACTGGGTCAGCTATCGCGACGAATGGATTGTGGAAGCGCTGGCCAATTACAGCGCGCTCGTGATGCTGGATAAGCAACATCCCGGCGACATGCGCACCGCGCTTACCTATTATCGCGGCGAGCTGCTGCGTGAAACCCACAACGGAATCATCGCCGACGCCGGCCCAGTCACGCTGGGACATCGCCTCACGTCGTCGAAATTTCCGGATGCCTATGAACGCGTGCTCTATGGCCGCGGCACCTGGCTTATCCACATGCTCCGCACCATGTTGCGTGAAGCCAATGGCGGTGAGAGCGACGCGATGTTCTTCTCCGCTTTGAAAGGCCTGCTGGCCACCGCACCCAACCACAAAATTTCCACGCTCGACCTGCAGCGCGCCTTTGAGCAGGTGATGCCGCCCCAATTGCGCTATGAAGGCAGAAAATCGCTCGACTGGTTTTTTGATAGCTGGGTCAACGGCAACTCCATCCCGCAATTTTCGCTGGAGGGCGTGCACATGACGCCGAGCGCGCACAAGCTCAAGGTGACCGGGACGATTCTTGAAGACCATGCCGCCAAGGACATGGTGACCGCTGTCCCGCTTTACGCTGTCGACGCCGCTGGCAAATCGCGCTTTCTGGCATTCGTCTTTGCCGACGACGTCAAAACGGAATTTACACTGACCGCCCCTGCCGATACGAAGCAGATTCTGCTGGATCCGCAAGAGACGCTGCTGAGAAGGTGAAAACATGCTTTCCTCCCGGCAACCTCTCCTTTCGACCTCCACAAAACTTGTGTTAGCACACCCCCTTTTCTGATCCGCGTTCATCCGTGTTCATCCGCGGTAAGCTTTTGCCTTTCCGATCACCAGATCACCCGATCTATAGTTGCCTCATCACCTTGCTCAGTTCCAGCACCTGCAAATTCGGCGGACAGTCTTTCCAGTTGTGCCGCCAGCATACGATCAAATCGCATTTCTCAGGATCGTGGCGATGATCTTTAAAGTTGCGGCTTTCGTATTCAAACTCGATCCTGAAATGCTGCCACCGTCCGGGCTCCACTTCCATCTTGGCTTCGCAGTCCGGAAACGCCGACTGCACTGATTCGATCACAAACCCCAATTGGCGAGACAGCATGCAAAATAGCGCCATCACGCCCATTTCGTTCACCGGCTCATACGCCAGCCCGCAGGGTCGTGTCGGAGGGCCAAGCATTGGCCGGTCTGGCAACGGGCGTCGGGCAAAGCATGCGGCGGTAACCAATGGAAAGGCGGAAGGCGCAAATTCAGCCACAAAAACCGCCAGCATTGTCTCCGTCACGCATTTCTTGCCCCTAAGCGGAGGAAGAAGCGGCGGCGGAAGCGGTGTTCCACCTCCGGTAGTCGCTTCAAATTGCTGCGTATCCAGCCCAGCGCCTGGTTGGAATATCATTCCGGCTGCCATTGGTTGGTTCGTGCTGGTTTCCCGCTGTTCCTGGTTTCGTGCCTCGTACGCCGCTTTTGCCGCTTTGTACCACGCCAGCATCGCGGATTGGCCTTGCTGCGGTATCGGCCCCTTCCGGATCTTTTCCACCACATCCGTCCAGTCGCCCGCCAGAGCGCCGCGGGCAACAAACCGGGTGAACTCCGCGGAAATTCTTACCCAGCTTTCAAAGCGGTCTGTATAGCAATCGGGCGAGTAGCGTCCAGCCTCCTTATATTGGCTCCTTGTTGGCACTGCGCCCACCTTGCGCACCACCCTGCCCCAGTCCTCCAGCAGCGCGGCCGTTTTCACTTTCATGCCTTGGTGGCTTGGTTCCAGTCCGGCGGCCCGGACCGCATTGCCATATGTGCCAAAGCGCCCCGTCACCTGCCACAGGCTGATGCCGCTCAACGGCGCAAATTCACGGCTTGTGGGCACGCGGCCCAGCCGGCCCGCTGCTTCCTGAATCGCCGCGATCATCTCTTCTTTGGTTGGTCGTCTGTCTTTATTCGTTGGCTTGGGAGCTTGCATCACATCATCCTCGCAGGAAAGAAAACACACTTCTCCCCCGGTTTCGAATCTCCATGGTTGAAAAAACGGCAACAAAAGCGATCTTAAGAAAGCAAAAAAATTGACCAAATGCCAGGACTTTGCAGAAAAACAAAAGACTTAAGAACAGCAGGGTTGCAGGTGGCCCAAAAACTGGCCCGCCAGTGCGGCGGACTGGTCATTTTATAGTACGAATAAACCACGAATGCAAGTCCTTTTTTGCAGTTTCGTATTTAGGACGTGAAAAATTCTTTGTTTCCACTCTTGGCAATTTTGGCGGTACCGGCAATTCTGGTAATCTCTTCCAACGTCTGATAATTAGCGCGAGTTATAACGCATTTGTAAATTATCAGAGCACACCCAAAGCAAATCCTTGTCGCTCCGCAAAACAAAACGTTCCCACCGAGTCATGGTAAGTTTGTCTTGACATTTTGTGGCCTTCAAAATTGCTTGATTTTCGACTCGGGCGGATGCCAACTGAAGTTCAGCCGATGACGGTCTGAGCGCCGGACCGGAGCCCCGGCGCGCGCGGTTTTTGTCTAGTATCGGAACATCCTTTACAGTTTGTATCGGGACATCCTTTACAGTCTTAAGTTTTTGGATTGCCTCTCTGAGTAAGGCAGCCCAATTTTTCCCGTTCCAACCAAGCGACTG
>DASXIL010000385.1:0-7008 GCA_036497985.1 Candidatus Angelobacter sp.
GGTCAATGGTAAAGATCTTGCTGGAGTTCTCGCTTCCGGTGACGATCTTGCCCGCCCATGGACCGTAGTGGAACGGATCTGTGGGAAGGGTTATCAATCCCTCGGGTGGAACCCCCACGTTCGCCAGCCTGGTCGATACGCCTGCATTGGTGACGCGCCAGATATTTCCTGTGGTGGTGGCAATAATCAGGTCGCCGCCAAAAACTCCGGTGCGATCTATATAGAGCTGTCCTCGCAGTAGTCCGCTCTCGCCGGGCAGTTGTACCCAGGGATTGAGTATGGTTTTGCCATCGGGAGAGATGCGGACGATGACTCCACCTACTCCAGAACCGGTGAACATTTCACCCGCAAGGAAGCCGCCGATGCTCTTGCCGCCGATCTCGTCGCGCGCCGTTGCAATATAGACTTCATCTGTCAGACCGGCGACGTTTGAAAATTGTGTACGGGAACCGTCCTGCGCTACTAACTCAAAGTTGTGCGGCTGTCCTGAAGGATAGTTGACAGACATCACTACCTCATTGGTAGGTTGGTGATAGTCGATTCCAACTGGGCTGTTAAAACCCGTGCTGATGGGAATAAGCGTAGGAAACAGCGGAAGCGTGTTCACGTTAGAGGGCAGGATCACCGTCTGCTGTGGTCCGGCATTTACCAGCGGGGGAAGATTGGCTGGTCGCACTGTGACCGTAACATCGGATTGCGCCGTTAATTGCGAATCGCTGCCCGTCAAGCGCAGCACATAGACGCCAAGAGCGGCAAAAGTAGCCGAAGTGGAGGCCGAGGACTGGCTGGCAAATGTCACAATGCCGGGACCGCTCACTACAGACCAGGAAGCGGTCAGAGTTCCGCCCGCGGGCAAGCCGTCATCCGTGATGGTTCCGTTCAACGTTGTGGTATTCGCGGGCTGGAAAATCGTCTGGTTCGGGCCGGCGTTAACAACCGGAGGATTGTTGTGGGGAAGAATGGTGATACGCACATCAGCGCTGCCGCTCAACTGTGAATCGCTCGCCGTGAGACGCAGGATATACAGGCCGATCGCGGAGAATGTTGCCGATGTTCCGGGCGTACTGGGAGTGGAGAGGGCCACCGTTCCCGGTCCCGCCACTTTCGTCCATGAGTAGCTCAATGAGCTGCCAGCCGGCAAGCCGTCATCGGAGGCGCTGCCGGAGAGTGTGACGCTGTTTGTGGGAAGTTCGATGGTCTGATCCGGGCCTGCGCTCACCACCGGCGGTTTGTTTCCGCGAATCGTTGATATCGTAACCAGCGCATTAGTCTGTAGCTGCGAATCGTCGCCGGTGAGCTTCAGAACATAGGTGCCTTCCGCGTTCAGTGTGACTGTTGTGTGGGGATTGCTGGGATCGGCGAAGATTGCCGGTACCGGACCGCTTACCTGCGTCCATGTGGAAGTGAGTTGGCCACCAACGGGCTTGCCGTCATCAGTGACAGAGCCCTGGAGCGGAAAAGTGTTGGGAAATGGGACAGTCTGGTTTGTACCGGCAGAAACCACCGGCGGCAGATTGGGCAGAGTGACCTGCGTTGAGGTAGATGCACTCAAAGGCCCATAAGAATTGGCAGCAGCATCACGCCATGTTGCCGACGCCGTAGCGGAAATGGTTCCATTGGGATGGTTCGCCGGGATTGCATAGCTGACGCTGGCGGTAGTGCTCGCACCCGGAGCGAGGCTATTCGATACAGGCGCGGGATGCTGAATGGAACCATCCGGCAAAGTGATTGAGATGACGCCGACAGTCGCGGCAGCATGGCCATTATTCGTAAGCGTAATGGTGTACGAAATACTGTCGCCGGAATTGGCGGCCGCCGGCGCATCCAGCGCGACGCTCAAAATCGGCAGTTGTTCAGTTGCAGTAAAAGGATTGTCGGTGGGGCCATAGCTGTTTTGTGCGGGGTCGGTCCAATTCAAGACCGCGCTCAAATTGAGAGTCGAGTTATCGATCAACTGGAGACGGGTGATGTAGTCGGCATCTGATTCCGCTGCTCCCTTGCCAGCCAGAGCCGGTGCCTGATATGCGGCATTGACTGTCGTGCTCTGCCCGCCCGGCAGGCTGAAGTTGGGAACATTAATAAAGGTCCCGTCCTGCCGCTTGACCCGCAACGTGACTTGCACCGCATTGCCAGTGCCGCTGTTCGACACGTTAAAGCCGAGCTGCGTCTTCTGGTTGGGCAGCAACGTTGGCGGAGTTGGGACCGTGGTCGAGACGACCGGTATACGCTGCGTCAGCGCAATGAATGGTTGTTCGACAGGACCGTAAGCATTGCCGGAAGTATCCTGCCACGTGGAACTGAAGATCGCCGCGGGAAGCGTTGCGCCATCGGCAGCTTGTAAGCGGGCAAGGTAATCCTGCGTGGATTCCGTCGGCAACTTTCCACCAATTCCCGGTGATTGCCAGCTCACAGTGCCGGCAAATTTGGTACCTGCAACCAGGTCGGGCACGACCGGTGTTGCGGTAGTGCCATCAGGAAGCGTAAGTGTGGCCGCGATGTGAGTTGCCTTGGCGCTGCCGCCATTCTCCACGGAAACCTGGTAGGGCACGGTTGAACCTGGAGCAATGCAGCTGCTGCCTGAGATACCCACGCTCAGCCGTGGCAATGTGAGCTGGCTGAAGGATGAGAAATCCACCGGAGCATAAATCTGAGCGAAGACGTCCGTAAACGTAGCTTCAGCCTGCGAACTGAACAGCCGCCCATCCTGTGCGGCGAGCCGCGATTGATAGTCGACGCTGCTTTCGGCGCCCTGACGCGCCCCGATTGCGGGAATCGTCACCTGGAAGCTGCCAGTGTTCGTGAGCCCCGCGCCAATGGTTCCGATGTTGGCTGTGGCGCTGGCCGGTGTGACCTGGTCAAAGCTCTCGTTCAACGTAACGCCGGTTGCGTCGGTAGCGCCGCTGTTCCTGATGCTGTAATTAATTGGTACGCCCTGATTGGGCAGTACCATGGACGTCTGCTGCTGTGACCCAACCAACACTGCCGGTGCGGGAAACACTCCGGCGCAATCACCGCTTACGGCGGCGATGGTGCCGAATCCATCCTGTCCAGGTACCGCGCCGTAAGGCGGCGTGTGGTCAACCGCCAGAATCGCGCCGCACGCAATGTTTCCAAATACGTCGCTTCCTGATTTGTCCACAACCGTAGAAACAATCACCTCAATCAGTGAGGGCAAGACCTGGTTGGGAGGGAAACTCTGTCCCGGTTTTACGTCCCAGCAGGCTGAAGTCAGAGTTGCCTGCGTGACATTCGGCAGGCACTGCTGAATCGGTCCCGTCAGTGCTCCGGACCAGCCTTTAAAAGAAGGATTGGCGGCGAAGTATTGCCCGTTGATAACCTGACTTTCCCATTGCGAGCCCCAGAAATTCACACGCTGGCCGATTCGCAAGCCGCCAGTGTTGCCACCCCAGATCACAAATGGCATGGGTTGGTAGATCTGTACGGCAGCCGTCCTGCTGCTGGGGCGATAGTTGGCGTCGCCGGCAAAGCTAATCTGTAATTGTCCAGCTCCGGTCGGCTGGGCAGTGGCAAAGTTCAGCGTCGCTGCTGCATTGCCGTTGACGCCGGTCACTCCAGACGCACTGATCCCGTTCATGGTGAAAGTCACCGTGCGTCCAGCCACTGGCGTTGTTCCCAGCGAGTTGGTAAGCACGGCGGAAACCTGTTGCGTTCCCAGCGCTGTGACCAGATTCGCTCCGGTGTAACGCAGCAGCGTAGGAGCGGGCAAAACTGTAACTGCCGCGCTTAGTTGTGCGGGTTGATAGCCGGCGTCACCGGCAAAACGGATGTTGATCGTGGATTGTCCTACCGGCAAAGTCGAAGCCGGCACCATGGCTGTTCCGTTGCCGTCCGTGGTCGCCGGGGATGTGTTTCCCGCAAAAGTGAAGGAGACGCTACGTCCACTAAGCGGATTTCCTGTGCCATCAGTCAACAAGACGGCCAGCCGCATGGTGTCGCCGAAAGAGACTGAGTTCTGTCCTACATAGATCAGGCGCGCGGCTGCCGCGCTGGGACTGGCCGGAGCCGCACAAGCATCGGCGGAACTCCAGGTGGCGGTGGCCTGTTGCGACGGCAGTGAACCGCCGCTCAGATTGTTCACCACCGCCTGAATCAAATCATTGCCTTGCGCCGAGCTCGAATACTGGATTACGGCAGCGCCGGTATTGTCGGTGACGCCCGTAAAACTCTTGCCCACGTTCGGACCGTTCAGCACATTCAGCTTGACCGGACTATTGGCCAGCGGCTGGTTCCCAGCATCATTGATCTGGACGGTCAGCGTATCCTGCGTGCCCACCGCGTGCGGTGCTCCGTCGCTCACTAATTCGATTGATCCGCCGGGGCTTTCCACGCCCGTGGTTCCCACGGGGCGCCATTCCAAAGACTGGTTGCCGCGGCAGCTTGAATCGAAGCCGCCGGTATCAAGCACATGGGCTGCGTCTAGATAGTCCGTGCTGGCTCCGGCAACGGTGACAGTAATTTTAGGAATCCGCGTTTCATTGGACGCAAGAGACAGGCCACATCCTACGATCGGCGATGCGCTGGTGTTGAAATTGCCGTTATCTGTCTGAGTCAGAATGGCCGAGCCACCGGCGGGAACCACAATGTTCTGCCATAGCTGGAATACCGGCCCGGGTCGGCCAAGATCCACCTTAACGTTATCCGCGGTGATGGGCGAACTGCCAGGATTGTCCAGGCGAATTGCACCCGCGCGGTACACCGTTCCGCCGCCTACAAAGTTGATCAGCGGATTGGCCTCATTCCATGGCTCAGGGAAATTGGCTGAAGCAGAGCTGTTGTCCGCAAAGGCAACGGAAATCTGAAGTTGAGAATCCTGCGCCTGGAATGGTGGCGTAAATAAGTTGCCGCCAAACGCATTCAAGAAAAAGTCAGGACCTTGATTGCCGGAAAGATTGCTTGGAAGCGGAGCATGGAGCGCCGCAATCATCTGATTGCCGGCAAGCCGCGGCGTTAGAACTGTCTTTCCCGAGGAAGGTCGGACCGCCATCGTTGGAGCAGCTGGGTGCGGAGCCTGAGTAGTTTCAGGCGCGGAGCCGGCGCCAAAATTCCATGTATGAACCCATTCCATGCGAGGCTGGTCCGTGCCGTAAGCCGGCATCGACCCCATGATGATGGCCCAGGCCAAAAGTACGCTGGTCAACCGATAGAGGAGACTATCGCGCCGAAAAGAAACAGGAAGGCCTTGTCTTGAGGACAGAAATTGGGCTCGCATGGAGAGGTTCCTTTCCATAACAACCAAGTCAAATTAGTTTTGGGGGATACCCTTCTCCATGAAGCATCTGGGCGACGCTTCAAGAAAACGAAAAACAGGAACTCTGAAAAGTTGGTAGTTTTTTAACACTCATCCATGGTTGAGTTCAAGAGGAAAACTTGTCTTTTCACAAAATATTTTTACTTAGGCAGGCCCGCCAGCGGCACATGCACACGCGTCATCTGAAATTAAAACCACGCGGCCACACCCCTGAGAATGGCTGCAGCAATGTAAGTGCGAAGAAAATTCGTTCGACGAGCCCAATGGGCTTTGCATTTGCAATTCGTAAATCTGTCTGTACAACAATCATGTGATTTAGAAACGGTTCGTGTCGGCTTGAAATGGCCGTGGCATTTCAGAGACTTAGCACGGCGGTCTGAATGAGGCTTTTGGAACAACGGTCGGCTACTATGGCTTCCATCTTGCCAGGATGTCATTAGCGACCAAGTGTTCGAAGTGTTCTCGCAGCTTATCTGGAATGTTGCCGCCGGCGAAGAGCGCACCTAACTCAAGGTTTCGGAGGAACGCGTCGTCCGTTAAATTCGCGCTTGAGAGGAGTGCCTCATTATCAACGATGGCGGCCTTCGCGTGCAGCTTGCCTGGCTTTCCAAACACGTTGAGTTCTCGGTTTTCAATAGGCCAGTAGTAGATCTCCGCTTTGTTTTGCAGCTCCAAAGGGAAGGCCTTGAGCGCATCATGAGTGAGTTGGTTTTGGGATTGGGCTCCAAACTCCAATAGCAGTCGAATGCGTACTTGCGGGCGAACCGATGCCAGAATCAAAGCATCAGCCAGCCGTTTAATCTTATGAGCGGCAAACGTGATGAGCAGGATCTCCTTCTTGGCCTTAGCAATCATGTCATAAAGCACCTGATCAATACGACGCGCCGACATTCCGCTCGCCGGTGACGGTCAAGCCCAAAGCAACTCAACTCTGTTCTGCAATTCCCACTTTGCGTGAAGAGTCGCGCAAACCGCGATCGCGCATCCCAGAGCTTCCCAGGAAATTGACCCGACTGCAGACCGCAGCACTAGCTGTAGCTTGTGGGAAAGATCACCGTTATATGTAGCAGGAAGACGATTTTGATGACTTTCAATCCTTGCATCCGCGGGCCATGATCGCAGTTCGTTGCAGGCCGTTTCCAGCCAGGACCGCGGAGCTTCCTGAATCAGTTCATCAATCAATCCGCACAGTTCTGCTTTCATCGTGCTTTATCGAAGAATGACGCTTCGCCACTTGCGAAAGTTTCTACCAATACTGACCGGTCCAAGTAACGGTTGCCGCGCTCACAGGAGGTTTCCGGAGCAAACAGGCACGCATGGCAACAAGCGGCATGGATGCCGCGGCCATCGCTGGATGGAGTGTGCTCAGAACACAGCGGATCAGACGCGCAAAGACGCATGTTCTCCAGCGCCTGATGCAGGTGTCTGCCCAATGTCACGGAGTTGCCCAACTCGACCAGGCCGCCAAGAGTGCCTTCGCTGTCGGGAGCAGCGGTATAGATCAGTATGCCGGCCATGGGGCCGCCGTGATCGTTACCCCGTCGGCAGTAAAGCCGCTCTCGCAAACTGGCTGAGGTGTACCCGCAATCCAGAACAATCTGCCGGATCAGCGCATGCGCCAGCGAATGAAGAAACACAAAGCGAATGCCGGGAAATCCTTCCTGCGGCGGATCCAGGTTTCTAAGCTGACGCCATCTCTTGTGTGAAGCCAGAAATTCCAAATGCAATTGCTTTACTTC
>DASXIL010000386.1:0-4147 GCA_036497985.1 Candidatus Angelobacter sp.
AAATGGGTCTGGCCGTAAAGACAGGCTGCTCGTCCGCCGCACGCGTCCATCCCCTCGCTCCCAAGGCGAGTCCCCCACGCAACGCGTAACCGGCATAGAAGGGCCCACGTCTGAACGTTCGCGGATCGGTTTTGACCACCAGCTTTTGACAACAGATTTTGATTTTCCAGCAATCGTGCCGGCCAGTGCGAGCCGCGGGCGGCATTTGGTGGACGTTTTGAGAGGCGCATCGAGCGGGCTTATCTTGTGCGGCTCTTTGCGCATTGACAGGGATGTTCCGGATGAGACCGGAAAACTAAAAATAGATTTTGAGGGATGGCATACACATGGCAACCCAAGCTTCAGATACTGCTAACAGCACCGCCGGCAAGAGAGCTCGCGGCGCCTCGCCGGACGATCTGGCGGTAGTGGCGCAGCGCGCCCAGGCCTTCACCAACGCTTCCGGAGTGGCCATCGCACTGAGCGAAGGCAATGCCGATGAGATTGTATGTCGCGCCCGCAGCGGAGCCAGCGCGCCGGAAGTCGGTGCTGCGTTGCGCATCGACGGCAGCTTTACCGGGCTCTGCATCCAGACGGGCAAAGAGTTGCGCTGCGACGATTGTGAGACTGATACGCGGGTTGACACCGCCGCGATCCGCGCTCTGGGAATACGGTCGATGGTGGTTACGCCGATCCGCGAAGAAAACCGGGTAGTGGGAGTGCTGGCGGCATTTGCGCCCACACCGCATGCGTTTACCATCACGCACGTGGCCGTGTTGAAAACCATGGCTGACCAGATTTCTGCATTGCTGCAAAAAGAGCGCCGCGCCCGCGAGGAAAATCCGCAGGCTGAAGCGCCAAGGCCGCCCGCAATCACCGCGAAACCTGTAGTCGTGCCTACGCAAGCGCCTGCGGCTCCGCCCGCGGTCGTGATCAAACCTTCATCGTCAGCGCCGCGTGGTGCTGCTCCGGCCCCGGCCAGGGTTGAACCTGCCAAGAGCGTACCGCTGGAAGTGGTTCCACTGGCGATGCCGACCAGGAAAGAGGAAAAGCGGGTTGATGCTGCTCCGCGAGCAAACTTCGGCACGTTCGATTCAATGTCACCGGAAGACAAGAAGCCCGGCAACCGGTTCATGATGATCGGTGTGGTCGCTGTGCTGGTGATCGCAGCTGCGTCAACGTTTGCCTTCCTCAAGATGCAGAAGCCAAAGACGGCAGCGCCGCAGCCAACGCAGGAAGCTGCCAACCTGCCCCCCGCTGCAAATTTTGCACCGTCTACCGGCACGCAGCCAGTTTCACCGGTAGCGAACGGCACTACTTCATCGCCATCTGCCACGAGCACAATTGCTGCGCCATCGGCGGCAAAGCCTGTAGCGGAGAAGCCATCAGCGAAGAGAGTTGAAGAGAAAAGTTCAGCACAGGCAGAAAAGGCCGCTCCCGCGGAAAAGCCGGTAACTGTGGCGACTTTGGGCAGCACTGGGACATCGAGAATAGCGCAGCAGAATTCAGGCGTACCAACCCCGGAAGTAACACCATCATTCACCGCAGATAGCGGAAACGCGGCAACGCCTTTATCCAGCCTGGCGCGTCCGGTTAGTTCGTCGGCGCCCTCGGCAGCGGCAATCGAGCAATCGCAGCTTGAGCCTTTGCAGGTACTCAGGACTGGGCCGCTGGTTTATCCAGCCATTGCCAGAGCGCGCGGCATAACGGGTCCGGCGGTGGTTCAGGTTACGGTTGGAAAAGACGGCAAGCCATACAATCCAAAATTCATCAGCGGCCAGCCTATTTTCAAGGATGCAGCATTCCAGGCGGTAATGGGTTATCAGTTCAAGCCGGCCAAGCTGAACGGCCAGCCGATTGAACAATCGACCACGATCAGGCTGAATTTCCACTGATCGCTTCTGATTCAAACGAAAAGGCGCATCTCAGGATGATTTGGGATGCGCCTTTTGGCGTTTCTGGAAGCGACAGACGCGGTAACGTTGGAGATCGCTACGCTCTGGCCGTCTGTTGCGCGGCAAGCGTGCGGCGCGCGCGCATTCGGCCCACCAGCCAGGCAATCACACGGTAAGCCAGAAGGGCCAACAGCACTGCGCCATAGGTAAACGGGCGGCGGAGATCGGCCTTGACCAGCCAAATGAAATGAACCACGCCGGCAGCCGCGCTGAAGTAGATGAGCCGATGCAGCCTTTGCCAGCGCTTGCCGCCGATACGCCGAATCCAGCCGGTGGTCGAGGTCAAGGCCAGCGGCAGCATCAGGAACCATGCCGTCATGCCGGCAGTAATGAAGCGGCGTTTGGCGATATCGTGCAGCATTCCGTGCAGGTCAAAAAACTTGTCCAGCCAGACATAGGTCATCAAATGCAAGGACCCATAAAAGAATGCGAACAAGCCCAGCATGCGGCGGTAGCGGATCAGCCATGTCAGGCCGCTCAGTTTTCGCACTGGTGTGACGCTGAGTGTGATCAGCAGAAAGGTGAGCGTCCACCGGCCCGTGGTTCGCGTGATCACGTCAATGGGATTCGCGCCCAGGCCGTCGTGAAATCCCTTCCATGTAAGCACAAAAGCCGGCCCCAGGCAGAGGAGAAACACCGGCACTTTCAATGTCCGGACGAACTTTTCCGGCAGCGGTTTCATCAGTAGTTTTTCTGCAGGTCCATGCCGGAGTAAAGGCTTGCCACCTGATCGGCATAGCCATTGAACATGAGAGTTGGGCGCTTGCGAAATTCGCCAATGCGGCGCTCGCTGGCCTGGCTCCAACGCGGATGGTCCTTCTGCGGATTCACGTTGGAATAAAAACCGTATTCGTCCGACGCCATCTTGTTCCACGTGGTCGGCGGCATGAAATCCGTAAAGCTGATTTTCACGATCGCCTTGATGCCCTTGAATCCATATTTCCACGGCACCACCAGACGCAAAGGCGCTCCGTCAACGTTAGGCAGAACCTCGTCATAAAGACCGACAGCCATGATTGCTAGCGGATGCATGGCTTCATCCATCCGCAGGCCTTCAACGTAAGGCCAGTCCAGCACATCGGGACGCTTCTGGTTGGGCATCTGGTCTGGTGCAAGCACGGTCTGGAAGGCGACAAATTTCGCGCTGGGTAGCGGATCGGCGGCTTTGATCAGCGCATTTAAAGGGAATCCAACCCAAGGGACGACCATGGACCAGCCCTCTACACAACGATGACGGTAAACGCGCTCTTCCAGCGGCGCCAGCTTCATGATGGCATCGATGTCCATCTTCTTGGGTTTCTTGACCATGCCATCAATCGCGACGGTCCAGGGACGCGTGCGGAAATTTTTGGCCAGACCGTTCGGCTCGTATTTGTCCGTGCTGAATTCGTAATAGTTGTTGTAGTTCGTGATGTCCTTGAAAGAAGTAGGCGACTCTGAGATGCTGAGCGGGCTCTTCACAATGCCGCTGAGCTTCTGGCCGTCGGCATGTACGTTGGTTGTGGTACCCACATGGTCGCGCAGGTAGAAGCCGCCTGCCAGCGCGGCACCAGCCGCAGCCGCGCCCGCAATAAACTTGCGCCGCGTCAAATAACTCTGTTTGGGAGTGATCTCTGATGAAGGTATGTCGCCCGGTTTCTTGATAAGCATAAGTTCGGTTAAGCCTGCTTCTATTTTAAGTCCTCTGGTGGCCGGATTTCTGGCCTTAATTTCAGATGAATCAAACACAGGAAAGATACATTTGAAGTACGAAATCGAAGGGAAGTTGGATTGCGAGGGGATATTGGGTTGTGTCTCGGTTTGGCACAACTGCCTTTTAACTGTCATGTTGAGCGAAGGCAGAGCGATCCCGTGTAGCGGAGAGCGAGGGCGAGTCGAAACATCCCGAGGATGTGCTTTATTGCATTAGGGAGTTCGAACGAAAACCTTACCGTGCTATTTCACATCACTTCTGGCAACGAATTTGGAAAAAGGATGTTTTTAAGAGAACTCCCTAAAGCTGCATGTCAACGGGACAGATCCTCGCGATCCTTCGACTAGCGCTCATCCCGGCTTGCCGGGACTCGCGCGGCGCTCAGGACGACAGGGGTAGAAGATATTCGGCAAACTGAGACATTATCTTTGGGCTGACGATCAATAAGTGCAGCCTTCTATGTGTGGAGAAATCCAGGATTAAGACATAGCTTGAGAGTACCGTTCAAAATCCCACAAAC
>DASXIL010000387.1:0-2504 GCA_036497985.1 Candidatus Angelobacter sp.
TGCGCGATATGGCAGGGCCAAAGTCTGACGTGATCCTGGCGCGGCTGCACGGAACTAAGGTGGAATACACCGGCGTGGTCGCGGGCATGAGCGGCAGCCCGGTTTATATCGATGGCAAACTGCTGGGAGCGATAGCCTACCGCATCGGCCAGTTTTCCAAAGAGCCGATCGCCGGCGTGACTCCCATTGAGCAAATGCTGGAGATCAATGAGTTTGACCAGAGCATCCCGCAGTCTGGCGCAGCAGCCTCGGCACGTCTATCAGGCGCATCTAGGACCAGCACACCCGGCAAAGATGACAGCAATCCGATCCAGAGCTACGCGCAGTACCTCACGCCGATAGACGCTCCGTTCGTATTCAACGGGTTCAATGAAGCGGCCATTAAGCAGTTTGCGCCGGCTTTGTCTGCCGTCGGCATTACGCCAGTGATGGGCGTGGGCTCCGCCAGCAAAGACAAGCAGCCTGAACCGCTGGTGCCCGGCTCAGCCGTAAGCGCCATCATGGTCCGCGGCGATATGGACGTCGCTGCAACCTGCACCGTAACTTACATGGATAAAGATCACCTTCTGGCTTGCGGCCATCCACTCATGCAATTTGGCATGGTGGATATGCCAATGACGAAAGCCAACGTGGTGGCCACGCTTTCTTCTCCGCTCAATGCTTTCAAGATCATCAACACCACAGAAGCTGTCGGTGCGTTTGTGCAGGACCGCCATACGGGCATTCTGGGCCGCTTTGATCGCGACCCAAAAATGATTCCGGTAACGCTGAGCATTCATGGTCCCAGCGGCCCGCGCGAATATCACTACGAAGTGCTGAACAATGCCAAACTCACGCCCGTGATGATGATGACTACGGTTTACAACGCATTGATGGGCATGAACCAGTACGGCGAAGAGACGACTTACCGTATGAATGGCCGCATCCACGTAAACGGGTTTTCCGATGTGCGCCTGACCAACATGTTCTCTCCCGTGGACGCAAATCCCACGGCCTACGCTGTGGCCATGTCTCTGGGCGAGCATTTTGGCCGCATCTATGACAATCCTTTTGAAGCTCCTACGGTCAGCGGCGTAAATCTTGAATTCGACCTGGAGCCGGAACGCCGCGCTGCCGTGCTGGAAAGCGCCCGTACTGACGTTACGGAAGCGCGTCCTGGCGACGAGATTACGATTGAAGCCGTTCTGCGCCCCTATCGCGGGGACCGCATTGTGCGGCGCATTCCCGTTCGTGTTCCGACTTCGGCGCCTAAAGGTTCGCTGCGCATCCTGGTGAGCGACGCGGAAACGCTGGATCGCGCGCGGCGCTCCACCCCGGCAATGGGACGGCGGATGGACCTGCATTCGACCATTGAAGTGCTCAACAAAGAACATCTGAATGATCATCTGTATGTTTCACTGCTTGAGGCCAACCCGCAAGCCACGGTGGAAGACAAGGTAATGCCGGCCGTGCCTCTTTCCGTAATGAACGTTATGGAAGGCATGCGCGCGACCCAGGAGATGGTGGTGTTTAATGAGTCGGCGGTGAATGAAGCATCAACGCCTGTCGGCTACGTGGTGAGTGGCGCGCAGATTATCAGCGTCAGCATTAAATAATATTGAAATCCCCGAAGCGCACCTTTTCTGAAATCCCGACCCTGAGCATTGTCGAAGGGGAGGGATCCCTACCCGGACAAAGCTGCGAAGGGCCGGCAAACTTGAGAATCCCGAGTGTAGCCTAATGGCTTTTGTTTTTGGTTATCTTGTATCGATGAGGTATCTCCTGCTGGGATACTTCCGCCGCTGTATCTGCCTTGCGAGCAGGATCGCGTTCCGTAATCCAGCCCAACTGGTGCTTCTCCGCATAAGCGAAGGAACGCGACGGAGAGTTGATAAGAACCGGCTGTGTTGCACCGAAAATCTTGAAAGTTAATATTGATCCCTCCCCATTTGCTCCGGTCAGGGGTCGGGATTTCAGAAAACTGTTAACCTTGAATGTGATGAGAAAAACGTTTCTTGCATTATTTGTACTTGCTTTTATAAGTCTGGCCGTTGCTGAAGGCACGCGCCAATGGAAAGAAACCGGCTACGACGAATTTGAAAAAGGCACGGCCCGCGGCATCGCCATCCGCAGTACTGGGCAAATTGAACTGGCGCCTGCGTTTAAGGCCATTTACACAAGTCCCTCATCGTTTATCTGGAGCATTGCCGCGGACAAAGACGGCGTGGTTTACGCCGCTACCGGCGCGCCAGCGCGGGTTTATCGTGTAACGCCCGACGGCAAATCGACCGTGATCTTCGAGCCCAAGGAATTGCAGGTCCAATCCATTGCGCTGGGACCGGATGGCGCGGTTTACGCGGCCACATCGCCCGACGGCAAGGTGTATAGAATCACGCGCAAGCCGGGCGGCACGGCAGCCGCGCCGGAGTTCACGGCGGAAACTTTCTTCGATCCAAAAACCAAGTACATCTGGGACCTGGCATTCGACGCGCAAGGCCGCCTGTACATCGCCACGGGCGATAATG
>DASXIL010000388.1:0-4342 GCA_036497985.1 Candidatus Angelobacter sp.
GCTTTTTTGCCTTTCTCGGACTGCTGCTGGTCATTGCTGCTATCTATTATTTTTTCTCTGCCGACCACTCGTCTGATCTTGTCTTGATCGGCACCGTTGACGCCAATCAGGTGGTCGTCAGCCCAAAAATCAGCGGCCGCATTGAGCGTTTGGCCGTCGATGAAGGCACGGAGGTCAAGACCGGAGACACCATAGCCGTGCTTGACGCGCAGGAACTCACTGCTGATCGCCAGGCTGCAGAAGCGCTTCTTGCCAGCTTGCGCCATCAGGTCTCGCAAACACGCGCAACAGAAGAGCAGACTGCCGGCGAAACATCCAGCGGAGTGGTGAATGCAGAAGCGCGGGCGCGGGCTGCCCAGGCAACATTGCTTCAGGCTCAAGCCGACTTACAGCGTATCCAGGGCGACACACGGCGCTCCATCGCGTTGGCGCAGCAAGGCATCGCATCACAGCAGCAGGCTGACCAGGCTGAAGCTCAACTCAAAGCCCAGGAGGCTCTGGTTCGGGCCGCAGAAGACCAGTCTCGCGCCGCGCAGGCTGATCTAGTAACGGCGCAGGCCCATACACGCCAGACTCAGGCTGCACAGAGCAACGTCGCCTCCACGCGCGCACAGCAGTTGAATGCCAAAGCCCAGTTGGAAGCCGCTGAAGCCCGCCTCGGGTATACCAAAGTCACCGCGCCCGTGAGTGGAATCGTTACTGTGCGTGCAGCCCGCGAAGGCGAGGTCGTCAATCTGGGCCAGCCCATCGCCATCATCACAGACCTGGGCGATACGTGGGTGCGGGCCGCAATTCCTGAGACTGAAGCCGTGCATATTGCACTCGGCGACCAACTCAAAGTGCGCCTACCCTCCGGCGATATCGTCTCCGGTAAAGTTATTTTCAAAGCGCCGGAAGCTGATTTTGCCACGCAGCGCGACGTAAACCGCAGGAAGCGCGACATCAAGGCCATCGCGCTAAAGCTGCAAGTGGATAACAGCAAGAAAAATCTCGTCCCCGGAATGACGGCCGATGTCCTGGTTCCTAAATCCAAAGTGGAAGGCAGCTGATGCCAACGCACGCGATTCAGGTCATCGACATCGTAAAGCGCTTTGGGAACTTCACCGCCGTTGACGGTGTCTCTTTCGCGGTGGAAGAAGGGGAAATCTTCGGCCTGCTCGGACCCAACGGCGCGGGCAAGTCAACGCTCATTCGGATGATGACTACCTTGCTGGACATCACTTCCGGAACCGCCATTATTGAAGGCGCTGACGTGCGCAAAGATCCCAACACCGCGCGGCGCTCGATGGGAGTGATTCCCCAGGCCATGACCAGCGACGGCGATCTCACCGTTTGGGAAAACCTGAGCATCTATTCCAAGCTCTACGGCATTCCTGCAGCGGACCGCGACAAATCCATTGACGAACTGCTCCTCCTGGTTGATCTCAACCAGTGGCGTGACGCACCCGCGCGAAATCTTTCCGGAGGCATGCGACGGCGACTGGAAATTGCGCGCGGTCTGGTGCATCGCCCGCGAATTTTTTTTCTTGATGAGCCTACCACTGGCCTTGATCCTGTTTCCCGCGTGGCCGTTTGGGAAATGATTACCAGCATCAAGCAGCAGCGAGACCTCACTGTGCTGATCACAACCCATTACATGGATGAGGCTGACCGTTTGTGCGATCGCATTGCCATTGTCGACCACGGCAAACTGGTGGCGCTGGATACGCCGCGCAACCTCAAGAACAGCATTCCCGGGTCCAGCGTGATTGAAGCGCAGTTTCTCCAGCCTCCCGCCAACTGGCAAAGGACACTGCAAGGCCTGGTGGGCGTAAAGTCCGTGCAGCCTGAAGGCGCGGACATGTACCGCATCCTGACTGAAGATGGATCACGCACCACCACCGCCCTTGTTGAGACGGCCGTGCACTCCAATGTTGTAGTAAAAACCCTGACGGTGCAAAGCACGACCTTGGATGACGTTTTTGTTCATTTCACCGGAAGACAGCTGCGCGACCATATCGTGGATTCGCCGCTTTACCAGTCTCCCGTCGCCTGGGGCAAGTAAGCAATGCACACTTTCTTCAAGGGCGGACGGATGATGGCCATCGTGGAACGCGACCTGCGCAAATTCTTTCGCTCACCCGCCCTGATGGTGGCCGCCATGGTCTTCCCGCTTGTCCAGCTCATCGTTCTGGGCAATGCCTTTGGCGGAAAGATCAAAGACGCCAAGATCGGAATCGTGTCACACGATACTGGTCCGCAAGCCATTCGCGTCATGGAAGCCCTGCGCGCCGTCCAGAGCAACGCGCGCACCTTTCAGCCGATCATGTATCCAGATGAACAAGTCATGATTGCTGCCGTTCGTCGCGGCGACTTGAATGCCGGGCTGGTGATTCCGCCTCAGTTCTCGCGCAACGTGTATGAGCAAACGCGGCCCCGCATCGGCCTGGTGCTCGATAATACCGATAACTTCATGACTGCCACCTTTGAGGACTCAATGACCCAACTGGTGGCAGCGCTCAATCAGCCGGAAGTACAGCCGCGCGTCGTCCAGCAGATTGAGCTTCAGGTTGTGGAGTTATATCCCTACGTCGAATATATGAAATATCTTTTGCCCGGTTCGATCACTCTGGCAATGTTTGTGAGTGTGATGATCGGCGGCGGCATTGTTTATATCGACGACAAAGCACGCGGAGTGCATGAAGGTTATCTGGTTACGCCCATCACCAAGCTGGAACTTGTAGCCGGTTTGAACGTCGCTGGCGCGCTCAAGGCCATGGGCGCGGGCATTGTGCTTACAATTCTTGGATCGTTGATTGCCGGCGTGGGGTCCACTTTTCAACCGGCAAATTTTCTCTGGCTGCTTCTGCTGATCGCCGGCACTTCGTTCGCATTCATTTCCATGATGTTCGTGATGATGGTCCGGGTCAATGATCCTTTGATCCCGCGCGCGGTCTTTGGCATTCTGAACACGCTGTTATATTTTCCCAGCGGCGCCATTTATCCGGTGCAAGCGTTTCCCAAGTGGCTGCAATGGATCGCCTGGATCGATCCTTTCACTTATTCTGTCCGCGGGTTCAAAGCGGTTTTGCTCAAAGGCGTAGGACTGGCTGCAATCTGGCCTGACCTGCTGTATCTTGGTGGGTTCGCAGTGGTGGCTTTCGCGTTCTCAACATTGCTGTTCAAACGCACTCTCTAAAGGAATTCGCATGGCATTGATGGATGCAAAAGAATACGATCCGCGACCGGCAGAGCGCCGCCGTAAAATCATTGCGACCGTGGTTGTGGCGGTAGTCGCCATCTCGGTCTACCTCTACTTTACCCGATACGATTCCGAGAAAAAGGTCATCAACAATTTTTTTCAGGCCATCGAGCAAAAGGATTTTGACAAGGCTTACGGCATCTATGAAGGCGATGCAGACTGGAAGCAGCATCCTGAGAAATATGCCAACTACTCCGTGAACCAGTTCAAAATGGATTGGGGGCCACAAGGCGAGTACGGGGCTATCACCAGCCATCGGATTGACTGTGCGCTGGAGCCACCCAAGAAAGAATTCGCGTCTCCCAGCGGCGTAGTCATCGTGGTCATCATCAATAACCGCGCTGAACCCAGGTCCATGTGGGTGGAAAAGAAGAGCAAGACTATTAGCGACTCGCCGGTCGCAGTCGCCTGTCATGGCGCGCAGTAGAATTTACAAATCGGGCTGCTCTTCTCTGAAGGATGGCTACTCTTTCGCCGCAGCCGCAAATAGATTACTTACTTTTTGAACCGACGCTTCATCTTCCGCGTTCAAGCAGGTTTGTGATCGATCAATCTGCCGCATCAGGCCTGTCAGCACTTTGCCCGGCCCGACTTCAATAAATGTCTGCACGCCTAACCCGATTAACGTCTGCATGCACTTGGCCCATTGCACAGCGCCTGTTACCTGGCGAACCAGCGCCTGTCGGGAGCCTTCGGCAGTCGTTTTAGGTGTCGCGTCAATATTTGCGATCACCGGCAATTCGGGATTGTTGAAATGAAGCTTTTGTAAATCTGCTTCCAGCCGGTCTTGCGCCGGCTTCATCAACTCGCAATGAAAAGGCGCGCTCACCACCAGCATCACAGCCTTCTTGGCTCCGCGTTGCTTGGCCAGATCGGCGGCGCGTTCCACCGCCTTCTGGTAGCCTGAAATTACAATCTGGTCCGGAGAGTTGATGTTTGCCGGGGAAACAACTTCGCCCTGCGCCGCATCCGTACAGACTTGCTGCAACTGGTCCAGCGCCATGCCCAGGATTGCCGCCATTCCGCCTTCTCCGGCCGGCACAGCCTCCTGCATATAGCGTCCTCGTTCGCGCACCGTGCGCACGGCATCGGCAAAAGAAA
>DASXIL010000389.1:0-4730 GCA_036497985.1 Candidatus Angelobacter sp.
TTCCGATCACGCGCGATCACCAGATCACCGTTTTCTCCGCGTTTCCGTACTTCCGTGGTGAAAATTCCTTACATCCCAAACAACCTGCACAGCTCCACCACCTCGATCCCCTCCGGACACTCTTTCCAGTTATGCCGCCAGCAGACAATCATGTCGCACCCTTTCGGATCGTGGCCATGCAGCTTGAAATTCTTGCTCTCGTATTCAAACTCAATCCGCAGATGCTGCCACTTCCCCGGAGCAACCAGGCGCTTGGCCACGCAGTCCGGAAACTTCCCCTGCACTGACTCCACCTGCAAACCCAGCCGCGCCGCCACCATCCCAAACAGCACCATCACGCCCAACTCGTTCACCGGCGCATTCGTCATCGGCGACCGGTCAAACGGCTCCCCCATCACCGGCTTGCTTCTATCAACTCCGCGCGGCGCGAAATCGCCGCGCCTCAAACCGTCATCCTGAACGAGCGGCGATTTTACCGTGAGTGAAGGATCTAAATCACTTTCCTTATCAACTCCGCGCAGACTCAGTCCGAGATTTTGCAATTGTGGCGATGGTTCGCCCGGGCTTCCACTTCTTAGATCACCGGATCTCCCGATCACCAGATCACCTGATCTTTCTCCTCCGTGTTCCTCCGTGACCTCTGTGGTAAAGGGGTTAAGTTTTTGGTTCTGGCCAACAGCCAAAGGCCAATAGCCGTTCCCCATCAGCGTATTCACCACCATCTGCGCCACCGATTCCGTCACCTTGCGCATCCCCACCAGCGGCGACGGCACCGCTGCCAGAGGCACGCGATCAAAGCCGCGCAGCACAAGTTGGCCGCTATTCAGTCGTTGTGTTTCCCGCTCTCCGCTTCCATTTAATTTCTGCGAGTCGATTCGCGTTTTTTGGTGGGTGTTACGAATATAAGACTCGCGGCTGCTTTTTGTTTTTCCTCCGTGTTCCTTCGTGTCCTCTGTGGTTAAAGGGTTTTCCCCGATCTTCCCCCAGCTGCCAAACCGCACCGTCAGCGCTCCCGCACTGTACCTTCCTTCCCGTACATACTCCGCCCGCGACGGCCTTCTTCCCAGCTTCTCCGCCACCCTTTTCCAATCCGCCAGCAGATCTTCCGTGCTGATCTTCTCGCCCTTCGGATTCGGTTCCAGCCCGGCCGCTCGCACCGCCTCGCGCAGCGTCGGAAATTCCGCCAGCACGCGATAATGGCTCACTCCCGTAATCCGCCGCAACTCCCCGCGCGACGGCGCTCTTCCCAGCTCTGCCGCCGCCCGGCGTATCGCCGCCACGATCTTCTCTTTACCGCCCTTTTCTTTACCGTCCTCTTCTTTCGTCATCGAGTCTCTCGCCATCGCACATTCCCCCATCCAATTCCCTCACTTTGGCCGATAGCGAATTTTAAGCGAAACTAATGAGAAACACAACTCCAAAAGATCCGTGCAAATCCGTTTTATCCGCGTAATCAGCGGTAAGGTTTTGACTTTGGTTTCGCTCCTGCGCTCCTAACAAAAAAGCTCCCGAGGGGTCACCCGGGAGCCGATTCGCTGTTGCAGTTGTTTTGGCTAAAAGCCAGTAGCTAGCAGCTAGTAGCTTTTTACGCCGTCTTTTTCTGTGCCATGCTGGCAAAGAACTTCTGGGCGCGCTCGCCCATTTCTGCCGGACTCAGGTCTTCCTTATGTGTTGCGATGCCCCAGGTATAGCCAAACGGGTCCGTCAAAGTTCCGTAGCGGTCGCCCCAGAACTGGTCGGCCACCGGCATGGACTCCTTGCCGCCTGCGGCAATCGCCTGCTTGAATTGTTCGTCGACGTTGGGCACGTACACGTTCAACGTGCAGGTTGACCCGCCCAGGCTTTGCGGCGATTTAACGGTACCCGGCATCGGCATTTCGTCGGATAGAAAGATGATGGAATTGCCGATCTTCAATTCAGCGTGCATGATCTTGCCGTCTGGGCTGGGCATACGCACAAGTTCCTGCGCGCCGAGCGCTTTTTTGTAAAAGTCAATCGCTTTGGCCGCGTCTTTTACGACAATCGCGGGCGTTACCGTGTGGAAGCCCTCAGGAACCGGTTTTGCGGAAACTGTCATTATTGATCTCCTTTTATATAACTGGACAAGATTGTCCTGAGTGGAATTTGCCTGTGAAGGCATCCGCCAATTTTACTCGCGCGTAGAGTTGCCGGTTTGAATATCTTGTGAAAAACCAGAGCCGCACAATGAAGTATGTGGGACGAAATGCCTCAGCGCTGCTGCCGCAGCCGCTCACAATTCGTTCCGATCTGATTTTTGATCCGCGTTGATCCGCCTTTGCCTTTTGCTTTTTTATTTTCTTCCGAATCCGCGTTTATCTGCGTAATCCGCGGTATGGTTTTGCCTTTGGTGTTGGTTTGTTCAAACAAAAAAATGCTCCCAGGATTTCCTGGGAGCGATGACGCGCTTTTGTTTTTAGCTAGAAGCTAGTGGCTAGCCGCTAGCGGCTCTTTATCTACTCGTATGCCTCGGCGATGTCTCCGTCGGCGTGTCCATGCCCTGCCAGCCTGGTTTCTCGCCTTGGTTCTGTTCGTCCAGCCACTTCTTTAACGGCGCAAAATAATCCAGGATGGCGGTTGCGTCCATCTGGCGCTGTCCGCTGATTGCTTCCAGCGCGTCTGGCCACGGCTTGCTCTTGCCCATGCTCAGCATTTTGTTCAGGCGCTCGCCCGCTGCCTTGTTCTTATAGATGGAGCACCTGTGCAGCGGCCCCTGGATTCCCGCCGCCTGGCACAGTGCGCGATGAAACTGGAATTGCAGGATTCGCGCCAGGAAGTAACGCACGTACGGCGTGTTCGCCGCGATGTGATACTTCGCACCCGGATCAAAATCCGCTTCGCTGCGCTCCACCGGCGGCTCCACGCCTTGATATTTGGCTTTCAGGTCCCACCAGGCTTTGTTGTATTGCGCCGGCGTGACCTCGCCGGAAAAAACTTCCCAGCGCCATTTGTCGATGAGCAGCCCAAACGGCAGAAAAGCAATCTTATCCATCGCCTGCTTCAACAAATAACCGATGTCGGCGCTCTCCGGCGGCACCGCATCCAGCAGCCCAACTTCCTTCAGGTATTCCGGCGTCACGGAAAGCGCGATGGTATCGCCCACCGCTTCATGGAAGCCGTCATTCGCGCTGTCCTGAAAGAGCGGCGGTTGCGTCTTATAATCGCGCTGATAAAAGTTGTGCCCCAATTCGTGATGGATCGTGACAAAGTCTTCGTCCTTCACCTCAATGCACACCTTCAAACGCAGATCGTCCTGTGAGTCGACGTCCCACGCGCTGGCATGGCACACCACGTCGCGGTCCTGGGGCTTCACAAAGAGTGAGCGCTCCCAAAAAGTTTGCGGCAGCGGCGCAAAGCCCAGTGACGTAAAGAAATTCTCGCCATATTTGACCATCTTTTTTGCGTTGTCCGGGGTTGCCGGTCCTGAGCCCAGGCCCTGTTTTTCGAGCTGCTTCGTCAAGTCGTAGCCCTGGCCGCCATCAGCAGGCGCCACCAGCGGATAAACATTGCCCCACTCCTGCGCCCACATATTTCCCAGCAAATGCGCGGGAATCATTCCATCCGGCCGCTCCGCCGCCTTGCCATATTTCTTGATCAACTGCTTGCGGACATATGTATGCAGCGAAATATAAAACGGTTCCACCTGCCGCCACAGCCGCTCCACCTCGGCGCTGAACTCCTCTGGCGACATGTCATAGTTGCTCCGCCACATTGCGCCCGTATCTTTAAAGCCCAGCTCAGTCGCGCCTTTGTTGGAGAGCTGCACAAACCGCGCATACTTGTCTTTCATCGGGACAGAAATTTTGTGCCAGCCTACCCATGCATCCAGCAGCTCGTCCGGATTCGTGCTGCTCGCCATGATGCGGCTGAGATCATTGAGCGACAGGCATTTCTGCTTTGCCTCCGCAGCTGCTCCGGCCGGCTGTTCACCCGCTGTCGCGCTCGATGACGACGCGCCTGCCGCCGCCGGCTTGCAGTATTTGCCTTTGCCATACATGCCGTCAAGCTTGCTGGCCAACTCGGTCAGCTCTTTGCGCTCAGCATCATTATTAGGCGCTGGCGCGATGAGTGAGAGCTTCAACAACAGAAATTTCCTCGCCAACTCGGGAGGCAGCTTCAATCCGTCAAAACGCCGTGCATCCAGCGCCAGCTGCGTCACTACCGCTGTCAGCTTCTCATTCGCCTGTGCGGACATCGTCTCCGTATCGTCGGTAATAAAGTTCTCCTGCACCCATTGCGCGCGGCTGCCGCGGACGGTGAGGTCCTCAATCTGGTCTTCCGCTTTTTTCATAAACGCCTGCGCCTCAGCCACGGTCGCTGCGCCTTTGGCATGCGTGGCCGACGATTGGCTGGATGAAGCCTGGCTGGACTTTTTCGCCGCCGGCGCTTTCGCCGCGGTCTGGGCAAATACAGAACTAGCAGCCAGCAGCATCACTACTGCTGATTTACGAATTTGATTTGAAAACATTGCTCCTCCGGAGTGGGTCACGAAACTGTTTAGCGTAGCTGTTCCGCGCGGCTGGATGCAAATCTGCCCCCAAATAAGCGTAACGATTCCGCACACAGCTTCACTATCAACCAGTAACAATCGCCAATTTTCCTGGCAACGGTTTGGCTCGTCTTCCGGTGGGCCACAGGAAAAATTGCGACTTGCAGTAAGGAAGATTTATGAAAAGCAGATGGATAATTAGCTTTTTCCTCTCTTGTTTGGT
>DASXIL010000390.1:0-4583 GCA_036497985.1 Candidatus Angelobacter sp.
GGATAGTAGCTGTCGTGTACCGGATTATCTTCCCATTGGCGTTCAAATGTCACTGGCAGGCGTCCTGAAGGATTTACATTGCCGAAAAGAACTTCCGCCAAAGCCGTTCCACCTTCCTGGCCGGGATACCAGGTCTGCAAAACCACAGGGACTGAGTCCAGCCATGGAGTCATGTCCACGGCCCCGCCTGCTGTGACCAAAATGATTACATTTTTGTTGATCGCGGCAATCTGCCGGACCAACTCGTCCTGCCCCGGAGGCAAACGGAAAGTCCGGTCGGCGCCTTCGCCTTCGGTCTCCGGATCAAAGCCCACTGCTAACACGACAACTTCCGCGGTTGCCGCCAATTTTTTCGCTTCGGCGCTTACGACAGCGTCATGCTGCATGATTCCGAGTTGCAATATGGATGCCGCCCGGCGTGAGCGGCCACGGTGTTCCAGGACTATCTTATGGGGCGTAGTCTCGAAGGAAAGAGTCGTCCACGGCACCATGGTCATTCCAGATTTCCAATGATCGAAAATCACCTTGTCATCCACATACAGACGAAAGTAGCCGCCATCTTCACCGGTGGCGGCGACAAAAATATCATAAGATCCGGCGCTCGTTGGAAGGTAATACCCTGTCCAGCGCTCGGACAACGTGCCTTCGGGCAGGATAGCTCGGGAGTCAGGACCAAAATCAATATGCTGCTCGGTGCGTGTAACCGTGGCAGGTCCTTTTAACTCGATTCCTTGAAAGTATTCAGCTTGCAGTCCGTGCTGACCACCGGTCTCAGCGGTCATAAATTGGGTTGCCTCCGCCCATTCGTGCAGGGTGGCCACGCCGAAAGCATAAAAAACCTTTCCTGGTTCGCCAACATAGTCGCTGAGTCCTTCAAGGAAGCTCAACGACTGGAAGGGTTGCACGCGCGCGCTGCCTCCTCCAACCGGCACCGCAGGATACGCATCCGGACCAATAACGGCGATAGACTTGATGGTTTTCTTATTCAACGGAAGCAAACTTCTCTGATTTTTCAGCAGCACCATGCTCTCTCGCGCAGTCTGGAGTGCAACATGGCGGCCCTGTTGGTTGTAACGAGGGATAGAAAGATCAAGCTGATCGTGGTCCAGCCAGCCGAAGCGTGCGCCGATGCGCAGAATGCGGCGCACTTTATCATCAATGGTCGCCATTGAGATTTTCCCTTGCTGAATCGCAGGCAGCAGACTCTCTCGATTCATGTGGAGCGCGACCGGCATTTCCAAATCCAGCCCGGCATTGACTCCATCCAAAGTGCTGAAATTGGCAAACCAATCGGATACGAGTATGCCATCGAACCCCCACTCCTTCTTCAGCACCTCGTTGTCCAGATGGTTATTCTGCGCCATGTACTCCCCATCCGTCAGATTGTAGGAGTCCATGACGGCGCCGACATGTGCATCCTTCACCGCCGCCTCAAACACGGGCATATAAATTTCCCGCATCGTCCGTTCGTCAATAACGGAATCCGTACTGTGCCGGGCAAATTCGGAATTGTTTCCTAGATAATGTTTAACAGTTGCACTCACCCCCTGGGTTTGGACACCGTTGATGAATCCAACAGCGATACGCGAGGCAAGGTACGGGTCTTCGCCAAAATACTCAAAGTTTCGGCCATTCCAAGGTGCGCGATAAATATTGACACCAGGCGCCAGAAGGAAATGGACGCCTTTAGCCCTTGCATCCCGACCGAGTTCTGTCCCCACCTCCTGGGCGAGTGCTGGGTTCCAGGTGGCCGCCAGCGCAATTCCACCCGCCATGGTGGTAGCGGGACCGAAGTTGCGCACTCCAAACGGTCCATCCGCCATTTTGAAGCGTGGCACATTGAGTCGGGGCACACCACGGGTGAAAAATCCATCAACTCCGCCCAGGAGGTCAATCTTCTCCTCAAGAGTCATCTTGCTGACGATTGCCTCGACCCGCGATTCAATGTCAGCAGGTGTTGTCTGTGCGGGCGCCAGAGTCGCCAGAAGTAGAACCAGTACGGCGGTTCTGAGCGCAAAAAACACACGTGAGGTGGGATTAGTCATGCGCATGATAGACAATAGTTGGTCGGTTTTGGCTCCGATTCATCATTTATATATATGTACGGCGTTGTGGCTGCCCCGGAAGTACCATCAGTAGCACGATTTAGATATCGCCATAAACACTAAGAAGCTCCAAACTAAAACCATCATTTGAGCGGCAGCTTCGAAACCTGCTCAAGATAGATCTCCGGGATATCTTGTGCCGCCGCCGCAGCAGCCGGCATTGAATCTGAGAGCGACATCCGAGCATGCTCTAAGCCTCCATCCAGATAAAGCTTCCGGAAGTGGCGGTGACGCCGCTTTCCACTCGACGTTTTTGCAAGCGTACCCGGTGGGACGAGCAAGATGTCGCCAGGGGTGATTCCAAACTGCAGGAAACATTTGCGGGAAAGCGTCGCCGTAAGCTTCTTAAGACTCTCCGTAAGAGGAGAACGCACTTCGCCGACTAGAATCAGGCGTTCTGTTCCCAACTGCTCGTCAGGTACACCAAAAGCGGCGAAGCAGCCTTCTCGAAGACCAGGGGTTGAGGTGAAAATACTTTCGAATGCGCTGGGATCAATTTTCTTTCCGTGAATCGTTATTCGGTCCCGCAATCGCCCTACCCAGAAGAGGTGCCCATTCCGGAGGTAGCCGAGGTCTCCCGTGTGCAGCAATCCGCCACGGAGTGCACGCCGGGTTTCGAACGCGTTCTGGTGATAGCGGAGCATGCGCGATGGCGTATCGAGACAGATTTCGCCCACGTGGCCATCGGGAAGGACGCGGCCACGGGGCGAGAGAATTCGGATGTTAATAGCAGGATGAGCGGCCCCTGTGCTCACCAGGACAACCTTCTCCGCATCGCTTGTCGCTGGTGACACTCGAGCAATACCACGTTCATCCAGGAAGCGGCGATCAAGATGCTCGCAAGGCGGCAATTCATTTGCGCAGCTAAAAGTCGCCCCGCCGACGTTTTCGGCGCACCCGAAGTTTGTCTTAAGAGCTTCTCGTCTTACGCCCAAGGCCGCGAATCGGCGATGAAACGCATCGAGAGTTTCCGCATGAATGCGCTCTGCAGCGTTCCAGAACGCTCGAACACGGTCGAGGCGCACGCCCTCAAGCTCGCTCTCCTGGGCCTTGCGTGCAGTAAGCGCGAACCCGAAGTTGGGCGACCAAGTGATCGTGGCGCCAGTTTGGGTCAGGCAGCGCAGCCACAGTGCAGGCCGACGGACAAATTCCTGCGGCGACAGCAAAACCAACGGAATACCGCGAGCCAGGCACAAGAAGAAATTGTTGACCAGACCCATGTCGTGGTAAAGCGGTGTCCAATTTGCACACAGATCAGAGGCTGAAAGCGCCATGGCTGCTGCCATTCCGTCCAACGCCGCCAAAACCCCCTTGTGGTCCCACACGCAGATTCGCGGCGCTCCGGTTGTCCCGGAGGTGAGTTGCATGGCAGCAATATCGGTGGGCGCTGGAAGCGCTGGCGCAAACGGCTCGCTTTTGAGTTCCATATCTTCCACGTCTGTAGGAAACACAAACCTGGTCGCTGGAAAATCCTTCTCGATACGGATGCGTTCCGGCTGAATGGAGGGCGAGCAGATCACCACGCGCGGTCTGGTGCGATGAATCGCGCTGTGCAGGGTCTGGTGCAGTTCCAAATTGCCTCCGACCAGTTCTGGTGGCGCAATAAGGAGAGGAATCGCCCCAAGCAAGAGAGTCGCAAGGAGAGCGTTGACAGCCCTCTCACCGCTAGGCAAAACGATGATGCAGACATCGCCAGACTGAACACCCTCTTGCCTCAGTTGTTGCGCGACAGCGACCGACTTGCTATAGAGCTGTGAACGCGATTGCCAATGAAGAGTCTCCCGAGCTCCGTAAAAGCAGATGCATCGCCCATCGGGCGATTCACTGAGCCGCGCCAGAATCTCCGCCTGTAAAGATCCGCCGGTCACCGGTTCACCAATCGTTTCCCATTTTTCAATGCGAACTCCTCAATTTGATTGCAGGCCGTAATGGCGGCTGGAATCTTTGGCAAGCTCTCCTTGAGTGCCTGCACGTTATGTCTGAACAGCGGATTTTCCAAAACCTCAGCCACGGTGCAGCGCAGCCGGTCAACCGTCACATCGCTTGGATCAAGATACCTTCCCAGCATTCGCCGCTGGATCTGCTGCGCACGAAGCACCTGCTCCGGAATTTGGGGAACGACGACCATAGGAGTCTCGCAGTAAATTGCTTCGGAAACGCTGCTGTCCCCTCCGTGCGTCACAAACACCGCAGCCTTTTGCAAAACGCTTGTCTGTTGCACAAAATGACACAGTTCTACATTGTCAGGCACCTGGCCAAAGTCTTCCGGCGAGAAGTGCCCGCTCAGCGAAATGATTGCCCGTCTGCCAAGCATTCCCAGCGCCTGAATGCACGTTTGAAAGAATTCCTTGTTGTCCACGAAAACCGATCCAAGGGAGACATAGATCAATTCGTATGATTTTGAATACTCCTCTATCCGCACTGTGGGGCCGACAAAACTGCAGTGCGCAGATAGACTTGACCTGGCAGGCTGAAGCA
>DASXIL010000391.1:0-2900 GCA_036497985.1 Candidatus Angelobacter sp.
ACTTGTATCTGCTCGCCGCCGCGCGAATAGGTCTTGCTTAGACCGCGTGCCTTTATCAGGCTGTTTGAGCTCCCGCTTCCGTCCACACGCACCATTGCCAAGTCCCTCCTGCTGCTTACCCTATTGTTTCACTTCTACTGCTTGCCCTTCATGCAATTTGTCTGCGCCGCCTACAACCAGCTTGTCACCGGGAACAAGCCCGGCCAGAATCTCTACGTCGCTGCCTCGCTCCGCGCCCAGGCTTACCGCCCGGCGCTCCAGCTTCTGGTCACGGACAAGATAAACAATCTGCTTTCCGCCGTCATTGCGTATAGCAGCCTTGGGCACCAGCGCTCGCGCCTCACTACCTGCATTTTTTCCCGGTGGAGGAGCGGCGCTCAGGAACGCTACCTTCACGCCCATGTCGGGCAGAATTGTGTCATCGAGTTTGTCAAACGCGATGCGCACCTTCACCGTGGCTTTCTGGCGGTCCGCCGTAGGAATTACCGTGCGGACCTTGGCAGGAAGTTCGCGATCGGGATAAGCGTCCAGCGTTGCGCTCACCCGCTGCCCCTGCTGTACACGCGCAATGTAAGACTCATTCACGTCGACTTCAATTTCCAGCGAATTCATGTCCACCAGCGTGGCAATGCCCGTGCGCGTAAATCCACCGCCCGCTGAGATGGGCGATACAACTTCACCGCGTTGCGCGTCTTTTGAAACCACAATGCCGTCAAAAGGCGCACGCACAATGCAGTTGTCCGCATCCTCTTTGGCCACGCCGATGCGCGAATCTGCGGCGCGTACCTGCTCTTTGGTCAGCGCAATCTTGGAGTGCAAGCTCTCCGCCGTGGTGTTGGCAGTATCAAGCGCCTGCGGACTGATCACTCCGGCGGTGTGCAAGCCCTGCGCGCGCACGGCTTCTCGGTCCGCATTGGCGGACTGCACCTCAAGATCAGCCAGCGCGGCAGCGGTGGCGTCTCGATCTGACTTGGCGGATGTTAGCGCAGCGTTCGGCTGCGAGCAATCCAAAGTTGCCAAAATCTGGCCGGACTTCACGCGTAAACCTTCTTCCGCATAAATCTGCTCCACGCGGCCGGTAACTTTGGCGGCAACCGTAGCGCGACGCCGGGGAGTTATGTATCCGCTGGCGTTGAGCAGGGCTTCAGCCTTTGCTCCGCTTGCGGGACGGGCTGTTGCTACCTCAACAATGGGTTTTTGCGATCGGAATGCCAGCAGCAGGCTGCCCAACAAAAAGACCGCGCCCAGAGAGGCCGCAAATAATCCCAGCCGCTTGCCTGCCTTCGAGGCAGGGCGGGAACGGTCGTCAATGCGCAACGAACCTAAATCATGCTGCGGAGGCGTCGAGCTACTCATAGAGAAAACTTAAAAAGTCCTTGATTATGATTGCGCCGTATTATTCAAAGAGTGCCTGGGGCCCTGGACGCGGATAGCTGATCTCTGCTCTGAAAGCGGGCGCACGCTGGGACACAGAAACCGCCGTCTGCGGTGGTTACAGCTGTCACTTGTCTCGTTGCAGTTAATGATAACGTATTCGCCGCGAGCGATGCTTATCGGTTTTTGCTTTTCCTGAACTCGCGCAGGAGAGCGTCCCGGTGCTTGCTCAGGTCACGGCCGTCTCGTTCTGAGGGGTAGGGCGTGCTCTCGCCTTTGAGTCCATTCCACAGCACCAGGTTGAAGCTGTCCGAATCAAGCTTGTCTTCAGTGCTGAAATCAAAGCCCCTGGTTTTGTCGGCCCAGTAAGCGGCATCATGCATAGGTTCAACCGCGCCGGATTTTTCTTCAGCTGTTGCAACGGGTAGCGGAAGCTTCGTTGTGCGCAGGATCGCGGGCACTCGCGCCTGGTAATCCCATGTGGCCTGTTGCGTGGAAAAGATTTCGGTCATTGGCGACTGCAATGCGTCATTCAGTCCCAGCGGCTTGATGCCAAGAACTTCTTCCATCGTCCGCAACAGAGTAACGGTATTGAAGCGTTTTGAAATGAGCGCACGCTGCTTTACATATGGCCCCGCAATCAACGCCACACTGCGGTGGGCATCCACGTGGTCAGGGCCGTTCTGCGCGTCATCTTCAATCATAAAAATCAGCGTATCCCTGGCGTATTTGCTGTGCGCAACTCTTTCCACCAGCAAACCCACGGCATAATCGTTGTCGGCAATCTCCGTCTCAACCGTGTTGACTCCGTCCACCGCTTCATTAAACAACCCAAGATGGTCGTGCGGGAGCCGCACCAATTCCAGACTCGGCAGATTATTGTGCGCGACATATTCATCGAACTCGCGCTCCCATTCTTTGAAGCGCCAGTAGTCCGGGAAGCGCTGATCGAAGCCGCGGAAGTATGGATCCGTGACCTGCTGCAGGTTTGCCTTAGTGGCAGTGGCAACGCGTGTGCCACTGGTGGCAGGATCGCGCAGCAGCGGAATTGGCGGATCATCGCCGGGAATGTGGTTATAGTGACTCAGGTCGATAAAAAATCCGTAGTTGCGAACGCTGAGCCCAGACCGCAGAGCTCCGTCCCAAAGGTAGCCTGCGCCGCTCTCATCTTCAGGACCGTCCGGCGCCGCTACATCGGCATGACCCGGCAACTGATTTTCGGCGTCGTCAAGCTTCTCAGTATTGCGATCATGCGTTGAATCCAAGCCGACGTTGATATTGCGGTTCATTCCTTCCACTTCATACGGCATACCGCGGAAAGCGTAGTTCAGCGGGATGGTGCGTTCAACTTCATCTGTAGTGCGCGCGGCCGTGCTCCAGTTCCACCCCACTCCGCTGACTTCGCCGCTGTCAAAAAAATTATCGAGCGTAACAAAGCGCCGGGCCAGTTCGTGATGGTTAGGCGTTATGGCCTTAGGAAACAGGGTGAGCGAGGGATCGCCATTCCCTTTTTCCAGATCGCCCAG
>DASXIL010000392.1:0-5568 GCA_036497985.1 Candidatus Angelobacter sp.
CAGGAAGATGCCGTGCTCCTGCATCCACAGCCAGAGAAAGTTGCCGATACCGGCTGACGCTGCAATGAGTCCAGCGAGAAGAAAGATGTAACGCGACCAGTCAATGCCCAGCGTGGCGGGTGTAAGGTCGAGCCATGCATCGATCAGCGGCTCGGCCTTGCCGACCAACCCTTCAGCCTGTGCCGCGAAAGAAGCAGCGTTAATGCTGCCGACGGAGGTAGCGGCAATAATGTGCGTAGGAACTTGAGCGTCCTGAAAAGCCATGAGCACGCCGGCTTCATACGCTCCGCGCGCGCCGCCGCCGGAAAGCACCACGCCCACGCGCGACGAAAAAATCGCGGGCCGTCTGGCCGTGGCCATGGTTGCGCGGAACTCGTCGCGCAAAGCGTCTAGCTCCGCCAATGCGGCCGAGCTGCGCGGCTTTGGAAGGCTGATGGGCATGCTCAAGCAAAGCTTAACCCAGCTTCAGGCAAAAGCCTACGCGCAATAGTGCTGCTCCGAACGGGGCAAATTATCGCGGCAAAGAAAAACCCGCCGGTACGAATCCGGCGGGCAGAGGAACAACTTGACCGGAGCTTAGAACCTGAAGGTAAGTCCGAAGCGAACAATGCGGTTGCCCAGAGCATTCCCTACAACGTCATTGGTCACGCTGGGATCGGCAAAGCCGACAAATGGGGCCTGCTGACTCCTCGTGAGCCCGGCATCCTCAATGTTGGGATCGATGCTCTGGAAGTTAGGATGATTGAACACGTTCTGGAAAGTTGCGTTGAATTCCAGGCTCGCGCGTTCGTTCAACTTGATGTTTTTAAAAATGGCAAGATTGGCGATGTTGCTGACCGCGTCCTGGGAAAGGTTGCGGCGAGCGCCAAACGGTGTGCCAAAAATGCTCTGCGCAGTCGAGGCATTAATGATGTAACGAACGGCGTTCTGCTGTACCGGTGCTCCATCAACGCCGCTTTGGACGCCCTGGCTGAAAGTGACGAGCTGGTTCGCAGGCAGGCTGCAGGAGCTGCCAAAGAAGCCACAGGCGTCACCGGCGAAGATGCCCACAGAAGCGGCAGGAGCGTTCACGTTACCGACAAATGGCCGGGCTAAATCAACTCCGACGTTGTTGGCCAGCCAAGTGAAGTCATAGTTGTTGCTGGGAGCAGTTAAAGCAGCCTCAGCAAACGTCTGCACGGGCGTGTAGCGCTGGCCCGATGCCCATATATAGTTTGCGGAAACAGACCAGCCTCCCAGCACATGGCCAAAGAGTCCATGCTGGGTCTTAAAGAAGGGCAGTTGCTCCGTGGCTGCAATCGAGAACTGGTGCGGAATATCCAGACCGGAGAACGAGTACTCGCCGCGTCCCGTGTCCCACGGATTCTGGGCAAAGGCCAATGTTGTACCGGCCACTCCGGAGCTGAAAATTTCGCTCACGTTGTCGAGTGTACGGCTGTAGGTGTATGCAGCGCGGATTCCCAGTTGTTTGAAAAGATTGTTGGCGCGGTACTCAGCCTGCAATCCCTGGTAGTTGGAGAAACCCCCATTATTGCGCTCCAGCACAAGGCCCTTGGAACAATCGGCACGGCCCAGCGCGGGATTTGCCGTCTGTCCCGGACCAAGCAGCACTTGCGAACTGGTGCAGCCTGTGAGTCCAGCGGGCGCAGTAGAATTGCCGGTAACAATGGGATTGCCATTCACGGTCTGGAAAAGGTTATAAGCGTGATTGCCCACATAACGGACTTCCAGGGCAGAGTTGCGGGTGATCTCTCGCTCGAAGCCGAAGTTCCAGCTACTGACTTTGTCCGGACCAAAGTTGGGAGAGATGGTTACCTCGCCGGCGCCGAGGCTGCGTGGATCGAAGACCAGCTTCTGCAACTGTGGTGAAAGTGCGGCCCTTACGTCCGGCCCGAACGGATGCGCAGGCAGAATCATGCTTGGCGTGATCTGTGAACCGGTGAAGGTGTTCAGGAAAACCACCGGCGCGGAGTTAGCGATGTTGAGATAGATGTTGTAGAACGGCGGATCATAAAGGAATCGATAACCGCCGCGGAAAACGGTCTTGCCGTGACCTGTCACAAACCCGCCCCAGTTTGGCGTATACGCAAAGCCCAGGCTCGGACCAAAACTCTTGGTTGGGGCGTCCAGCTTGGGAGAGGTGCGCTGCGAAAGTGGAATGTCCTGGCGCCAGAACGCGGTAGCAGGGTTGCTTTCGCGCTGGGTAGTCAGGTCATTGAACAAGTTCGCCGGCTGTCCGTAATAGGTCCACGTCAGGCCCAGATTCACGGTCAGGTTCTGCAGGACCTTCCAGTCATCTCCGGCATAGAGGAAGGTGTCATGCTCGCGGAAATCCAGCGTTGGAGTTCCGGCGGCAATGCGGACACGATTGGGCGTGTTCGCGGCGAACGTTTCCCAGTTAGCGAAACGAAATGCGCCGTTGAGGTTGGGAATGAACGTATTGGGCGAGCGTTGATACGTATAGTTCACGCCGGCTTTGAAAGTATGTTTGCCTCTTACCCAGTTGAGATTGTCCTGTGCCTGCCAGGTGTTTACGATGCGGCCTTCAGGAAACGCGCCGTTCAGGCCGAAGGGCAAGAGACTGGTGTCAGTGAAGGTGGCGCGGCTGATCGCCTGATCAACTCCGGTGTCCGACGGCACGGTGCCGATCGTGTTGGTAGCGAAAACTACATTCAGCCGGTTAAATCCGACACGTAGTTCATTGACAAGACGCGAGCTGAAATTGTGCGTATCGCCCAACAGAACAGCCTGGCTCAGGGCAGGCACGCTGACGGGAAGTCCCGCCGCGGCATCGCCGAAATCGAGGTTGAAGTTGTTGCCGCGATTAAAGATGTAGCGTCCCATAATTGCGTCGCTGCCCAGTTGCCAGTCCATGCGGGTAACCCAGTTGAAGTTGTGGGTATGCGTGGGCAGTGTACGTTCCACACCGCCAAGCTCCACTCCCGGACACGCTGGATTATTGTCCAGGAACGTGCCAAACGGAGTGGGATTGCCGGAGGAAATCGCATATGGCCCAAACGACTTCAGCGCAGCCATGCTCTGGCTTCCCGGAAAGCAGGCCGAAAGCGTGGCTATGCCATTCGGCGTTGGCGTATTGCCGGCGCTGGTATAGAGAGTATTTTGCGAGATGAGCTGTTGGTTGAATCCACCGAAGAAAAACAGTTTGTTCTTGATCATCGGCCCGCCCACGGTGAAACCGCCAAACTCGTCATTGGCGCGGGGAATCGATGTCAGCGGATTACCAGCCGCGTCAGTCGCGAACCGCTTTTGGAAGTTGGTCATTGAGTTGAGGACTGTGTTGTTCTCATGCGCATAGATACTTCCGTGCCATGCGTTGGAACCGGATTTTGTGATGACGTTCACCACGGAACCGGCGTTGCGTCCGTACTCCGGACCAAATTGGCTGGTGACCAGAATATATTGCTGAACGAATTCGGTATCTGAAACGAAAAGGCCAGGCCCGCCAACGCTGTTGTCATTGTTATTCTGGCCGTCGATCTGTTGGTCATTGTTGCGTCCGCGCAAGCCGTTCACGGAAAATCCGGTGCCGCCATTGGTATTGGAAAATCCATTGTCGCGCGCGGCGACCACGCCGGGAATGAACAGAGCCAGGTTGTCGAGTCCCTGATTTTCAGTGACGCCGGCAAACGTGGTTAGCTGCGTTCCCGCAAACGTGTTCGTAATCTGTGACTGCGTCGTCTCGATCAACGGCGCATCGGCGGTGACTTCCACCGCTGTTGTTACTTCGCCCACGGTCAAGGGAATCGCGCCCAGACCGCTGTCACGTCCTGCAGCTACCACAATATTGTTTTGGACGGTTGTTTTGAAACCTGCTGCGGTCATTTCCACTCTGTAAGTTCCAACCGGGATCAGGTTGAAATGGAATGATCCGGAACTATCACTGGTAGCGGTAAGCGTGGCGCCGGTAGCGTCATTCATGGCTTTGACCGTTGCTCCGGACACGACTGCGCCCTGGGGGTCCGTGACTGTGCCGGAAATGGACCCTTTAACAACTTGCGCCATGGATGGGACCGCGCACAACAACGCTAATGCCGCGATGGCAAGGACCAGTCGCTTGACTGGGTGTTGATGATGATTCATGTGCTTCTCCTCCTCCTATAAAATGCTGCGCCCATGCATGGATGGCTTGAGCAGCGTGCCCTTCAGGAATGCAATTGCCATTCCAATTTCTGCTCTGGAGGAGCTCTCAAGCTCGCTGTGACGAGAAGCAAGTCCGCGATGACGAAAAGTCTCGGAAGGGTGTTCGGAAGAAAATCAGTAGAAGCCTGTAAAAATCATATTGCCAGGCATCTCCGCGTGAAGTGATGAGATGCTTTCATTTTCGGGAAACCTCCTTGGCTCCATCTACACATTTCTGGAAATTCTGGTTGCAAATGTCTCTTATCACTCTCCTTTACTCTGCTGTTCACAATAACTACCTAAACTCTTTAGAAAAAGATTGTGACCATTTGTTATCTGGTTCGTCTAACACGCCAGAGAAAGCAAACCAGGTGTAGTGTATGAGCACATTAGAAAATGCGGTCACAAGCGGCAGACTACCTATCAAAGAAAGCGGGCGGACGGTCTTTGTTCCGCTGGATGAAGTCGAATACTTTGAGGCATCCGGCAACTATGTGCGTGTGCATGCGGGCGAAGCGCACTATCGGGTGCGCGAAAAACTGAGCACGATGGAGACACGTTTGCCCGAGCGCGACTTCGTGCGCATCCATCGTTCAGTCATCGTGAATCGCAACCGCATTCATGAGTTGCGACGGTCGTTCAGCGGCAAATACCTGGTGACTCTTGTTTCCGGCAAGCAGGTCACGCTCAGCCGCAGCCATCGCCAGCAGCTCTCCGCGCTGAAGGAACCGTACTAAAGGCCGCGATCGATTCTGCTGACCGCGCCACTGCTTATGCCTGCGTTCTCCCGTTGAGCCACGGGCCCATCAGACTCGCCGTTGTTTCATGTCACGCGTCATGCTACGCGGCATTGTCACTGCTCCCCGCCCTGCCAAGGTCCAGAAGCGTTCGAATGCGACGAGCCAGATCAGGGAACTCGAAAGGCTTCTCCAGAATTTCCAGAGAACGGTCAATGTTGGTTCCCTCGGCGAATCCGGATATAAGAATGGCCCGGATTTCAGGTCGATTCTGGCGAATGGCTTTAACCACTGCATCGCCGCGAACGCCCGGCATCATCACGTCAGTCAGCACCAGGTCGATAGATCCGCGATACTCCTTCGCGAGCGCGATAGCTTCAGTACCGTTGGCAGCTTCCAGTAGCCTGTAGCCGAGCCCTTCCAGGTAGGTGCGAGTCATGGCCCGGATTCCAGCTTCATCTTCGGCGAGCAAGATCGTCTCATGCCCGCGAGGAACCGGCAGCTTTTCCGGAGCCGTGTTCTTTGTTCCCGGCGCGACGGGAGTCCGGCGCAGGTAAACGCGGAAGCTGGTGCCCTGACTAAGCCGGCTGCTGATCCTGATCTGGCCTTCCGCGCGTTGTACGAATCCATACACTGTGGCTAGGCCAAGCCCCGTCCCTTTACCTGGTTCCTTGGTAGTGAAGAAGGGTTC
>DASXIL010000393.1:0-2119 GCA_036497985.1 Candidatus Angelobacter sp.
CAAGGAGGTGATTGATAGGGCTCAGTTCTCCGGGCCAGGAAAAGCACTGGGCAAAGAGCGCTGGGCTGGCGCAATCGAAAATGTCGGCAGTCATCCGCTCGCGAATGTTTGTGCAACGCTTAAACGTGGAGCAGCAGCGGCTTCCTGCGGCAATGCTCAGGGAATCGATTTTCCCGGATCCGTCGCGCCCTTCATCCTCCGTGGGGTCACGCTGATAGGGATTGATAGCGATCTTTGTCCTATGCCCAAGCGGCTCATAGCGTGGGACCGTATTGCCCACACTGTCGATAAGAAGATGATTTCTGAAATTACTCAAAGCCGTCCTCTGTCAGAAGCTATGAGTACAGCAGAAGAGGTTATTGCAGGGAGAATTCGGGGACGGGTCGTTATCGACATCGACGGATAGATCTGAGAGGCGTATTGACATGGTATCCGGCTAACGCGACCTAATTCCCTATCCGGTTACATAGTCGCGGTTTCGAGCAGTTTTGCATTTGTTATCCACCCAAGGACCTCGCTCCCCTTTGTTCCGTCAACTGTTACGAAAACGTCCAGGCAATCGGGTGTTTGATCGATAAGCAGTTTAGCGTCAGCTGCGCTCGCCATGGGCGCGACCGTCTTATAACTGTTCGTGAGCGCAGGCCTATCAGTGATGAGATCGGCTAATGTCAGTGTGTCATCTTCAATAGGCGGAGTGGCCTTGCTCTTATTAACGGTCAGATAGAGAGAATGTGAAAGAAGACGAGAATGTTTTGATGGCAATGGCAGGGCTTCGCCAAAAAAATGGGCTAACCGCTCGCTTCGCGCAAGAACCGCGCGGCTTCTTCCGGTATGCAAGGATTCACGTGCATCCCCGAGCCTAGTTCAAAGCCGGCTGGCGTCGTCAGGCGCGGGATGATTTCGATGTGCCAAAGGAAATATGCCTTCGATTCATCCTCAACAGGCGCGGAGAGAATAAGCAGGTTGAAATGAGGATCTTCCAGTGCCTTATGGAGGCGCCGCAGCGTATTACCGAGAACCCCGGCCAATTCTGGCAATTCTTGATCCGTCACACTACCGAAGGACGAACTATGCCGAATCGGAGCAATCCAAGTCTCGAATGGAAATCGTGAGGCATAAGGCTCAAATACCAAAAACTGATCGGACCTTTGGACGACCCGTTGACCCTGCCGGTCTTCGGCGTCGACGATATCGCAGTATAAACACCTGCCGGTGTCGTCGTAATGCTGGACTGCAATCTCGTATTTGCGGCGGATGTGGATTGGAATAACTGGCGTGGCGATCACCTGTGAGTGCGGATGGACGATCGATGTTCCGGCCCGCTCTCCGTGGTTCTTGAACAGCAGTACCAGCTTCACGCGAGGATCTGCCCGCAACGCCTGGTATCTTTGACGATAAGTCAGCAGCACATCAACCAACTCACCTTCACGCATACAGTGCAGGGTGCGGTCATGCTCCGGCGTCTCGATGATGACTTCATGGTAGCCGAACCCATCCATCCATCGAAAGAAAGGTGGGGTCTCATGACGTAAGCCGGTAGCTTCGCCAGTCAAGGCTGGAAACTTATTTGCTACAACACGTATACACCAGTGCCCATTTCGTTCGAGTCGCCACACCTCGGGTGTCGCCTGGCTCTCGTTACCTGGGCAGAAGACACACGAGAGACAAACTCTTTCTGCACGAGTACCAAGGGATTTAAACTCATGTGGGCGCTTCGCCCGTTCCGTTGCAATAATAACCCATTCGCGTGTCGTTGGATCTTGCCGGATTTCGGGCATAACTTCGCCTTTTTATGCGCTTCCATGACCCGATGCCACTAATTTTTAGAGGGGCTTCTGAAGCTTGTGTCTGAGGAGCGAGAGAGGTCAAAACGGGTCAGGGGAGGTCAGAGCGCCACGCAGAGACCAGTAGACTTTTAACAGCCGGGTTGACTCGACTCCGACATTATGTACAAGTGCTTCATTATAAACAACTTAAAAATATGTAAGGAAACTGTAGGATGGTAGTTCTCTGCCATCCGTCGCATTGCAAAAGTTTCCTGTGACCGGCGCACAAGGACAAGTCTCGACCATCATTCGTCACCACATGGATGGCGCCCGCGGCGGGTGAGCGGAATTTG
>DASXIL010000394.1:0-7555 GCA_036497985.1 Candidatus Angelobacter sp.
AGATCGGCGTCCCCTCCGGAATATGCAGCCAGAGCGTCGAGAGTCCTGGCCTGCCTGTTCCAGTCCAGATAGTCCGCGGGGGCCACTGGCCCGGAAATGTTTTGCGGAAACGGCTCCGAAATCGCCACCAGCCGGTCCATCTCCGGAAGAGTCAGGGGATGCAGCAGCATGGCATCCATGAGGCTGAACATCGTGGTATTGGCGCCCACCCCCAGCGCCAGAGTGGTCACCGTAACAAAGGTGAAGCCCGGGCTCTTTCGCAGGATGCGCAAGCCATAGCGAATGTCCTGCAGGAAAGTGTCGAGCAGGTGGACGCGACGGGACTCGCGGCATTCCTCTTTGATTCCTTCCATGCCGCCGAACTCGAGCCGCGCCTGCCGTCGCGCATCTTCCGCGCTCATCCCCGCGCGGATGTAGTCAGCCGTAAGCTGCTCCACGTGAAAACGGAGCTCAGAGTCGAGCTGTTTTTCGGTGCTCTCCTTGTGAAATAGCCGGCGCAGCCAGTACATGGCATCTCCTCCTGGTCATTCAGTGCGCAGGATCAGGAACACGGCTTCGGAGACCTGCTCCCAGCTGCGCATTTCGGCCTCCAGTTGTTTCCGGCCTTTGCGGGTGAGGGTATAGAACTTGGCCTCACGTCCGGTTTCGGTCTGGCGCCACTCGGCGCTCAGCCAGCCACGGTCTTCAAGCCGGTGCAGCGCCGGATAAAGAGATCCCTGCTGGACCTGAAAGAGATCGCGCGATATCTGCTGGATCCGCTGCGATATGGCATATCCGTGGACCGGCCCGAGCGCCACTACTTTCAGGACCAGCATGTCCAGCGTCCCTTTGAGAAATTCTGTTTTCTGTTCACTCATGATCATATATGTCGAACACCGTGGTATTATACCTATGTATTCTACATATGCAAGAAAAAAATCCGGCCAAGGCGCGCGCTGTTCAGGCCCGTGTTCGAGCACAAACGATCCCTGACCACAAATCACCTTCTCAAGGCAGTGCTCCCGCCCGGCAGCTCCCGATTTCAAGCCTCACCGCGATGTGCCTCCGCATCTTAGCTAAAAGACACAATCAATAAGGAGCAGCTATGCCTCATTACGGCATTCTTCGTGATCACAAGATGGAAGACGTTGACGATCTGCGCGGAGCGGACGTTTACGGCGTGAACGACGAGAAGCTGGGAACAATCGATGACGTGATTTTCGACCATTCCAGCGGAGACATTCGCTACATAGTGCTTAAGACCGGAGGCCTGCTTTCCCGCAAGAAAGTCATGGTCCCGGCGAACCGCGTTGAACCCTACGGCAACCATGACGACAAGTTCTATGCCGAACTGGACAAAGAGCGCCTGGAGATGCTGCCTGAGTTCAATGATGAGACCCTGAAGTCCCACAGCAAGTGGTCCAAGTTCGAGAGGGAACACAACAAGCGCTGGCACGATGGCGCCGTTATGTACAACCGGAGCAGCGGACGGATTATTACACCGCCGCCGGAAGACGTGGTAAGCCCTCCCATGGGCAGCGGCTCCGCGTCGAGCAGCATGCCGGACCTGACGCCGGAGAAAATGGGCAAGGAAGATGATCTGCTGGGCGTTGCGTCCGGCACGGGCAAGACTACGCTGCGGCCCAAGAAGCCTTCCATCGGCGGCAAAGAAGACGTTGAGATGATGCGGCGCGGTCAGCGTGAAGCTGCCGAGCGGGAAAGACAGACCCGCGAGGTGATGAACCCCGTAGGCGAGGAACTGGAGTTTCAACGTGAAGAGCCCGGCAGCCGCTCGGAATTTGTCCGCTCAGAAGCTATTGGCGAGCCCGGTGTTTATAAACTGGATCCGATCGTGGAAACCGAGCAGGGCGCGGGCCCTACGGAAACAGAGAATATCGATCTAGGACGAAGATGGAATGCCTTCCAGGCAAGCCTGCGTACCCGGCGCGAAGCCATCGTGGTGGAGTGTCCGCGATGCGCGTCGCAGGATAAGGCGGCGTAAAGGCGGATTGTTTCGCTATTATGGGGATTATGGGGCAGTTTTCCGGGCCGACGGGGCGGCACAGCTTCAAGGCCGCCCCCACCAACCGAGTAACCCTTTATTTATTTCTTTTTTGCAAACCGCGCGGCCTCCTGCTCCTTGTGTCCGGCAAATAACCGGAGCAGATCGTGGTTGGCCTTGGCGCGAAGTTCTTCTGTGCAGTTGCGATATTTGCTCGGACAGGCGCGTCAGCCCTAAGCGTTATCGAGAAAAGTTGAGCGCCGTAGGTGCGGTATAGGGCTCATGTGTGGGTAAAACGCGGTTACATCAATTCAGTATTTAGATCGGAAAGGGATTCGAGATGTCTTAACCTTAAACGCAAAGTATCCACGGCTCAAAAGTAAAAGTCTCACTGCGCTTTCGGTCAGTTCTCCACTAGAATTCGGGCCGCATATGATTTGATCAATTGGAAGAATTTTTCCATCATCAGGTGTGAGGCGAATCGTTGGTATTAGCTGTCCATTGCTCACTCGAACCAAAAATCCTTCATCCGATTTAATTGGCTGGTCAGGCATGTCCTGGAATGAAATGATCCGCCACTCTCGTTCTTCTTCAAAGGTCTTATCCTTGACGCTGTGCACCCATGTCTGCAGTTGCATGGAACATACGACGCCGATCATATGTTGCATAACTTCTTGCTTGTCGCTGACCTCCAATTTATTGATCGCCTTTATAGCTGCTACTAAAATTCGGACAAGTTTAGACTTCTTATCGTCATCACTATAAAGTACTTTGCCAATTGTGAGAGGCCATGTGCGTTGATTACGAAGCAAGAATTCCCTTTTCTCAGTCGAGAAGAGAGCGTGGAACCCAATAGAAAAACCTTCCATCGCGTACCCCCGCCACTGACTGAGGAGATCGCCGCGCTCACAAAAAGAAGTGACGTATGCGTCTGTCTTACACAAAATCTTTCTCGAGTCAAAAAATTCGTGCCCATACTCGGCCAGTTTTTTACCGCTTACTGCTGGCGCGACAAAGGGAATATCCTTGCACTCATCGAAAGTTGCAGAGGCAAACGCGTAAGCGTGTTTTACTTCTGAGGAGTCGTTAAGGAAATTAATGTGTGTGCCAAAAATAGACGATGTTTCTATAATCGCAGTCAATCCAGCCGCTGAAGTGTAGTGATACAGCAAGGGGACGATTAGATTGTCCGGGATGTACTCTGCGAAGAAACGATCTCTCGCTTCATCTAGCCATTCGAACACTTTTTTGAATGTTTCTGATGGAGGGGTTGTGCTCATGCGCTTGAAACTTTACTTCCTGTTGTGATGTTATTTCAATTCCCCAAAATCCTCTTCCCTGAACTCCTGCGGCCTCCTCTCCGGCCCCCGCTCTGCCTCCTCTGTCCGCAACTGCACACGACGGATCTTGCCGGAAATGGTCTTCGGCAGGTCAACAAACTCCAACCTCCGCACACGTTTATATGGGGCCAGCACTTTGCGGCTATGCTGGAAGATCGATAGAGCGGTCTCGCGCGAGGGTTGGCATCCGGCGCGCAACGTGATGAACGCTTTTACCAGCGCATGCCGCAACGGATCGGGCGTGGGGACCACGGCGCATTCAACAACATCCGCGTGCTCAATCAGCGCGCTCTCCACTTCAAACGGGCTGATGCGGTAGTCGGAGGCTTTAAAAACATCGTCCGCGCGGCCGACAAACGTGAGATAGCCTTCGCTGTCGCGCTGCACCACGTCGCCGGTACGATAAATCGGGCCTTCCAGCGGAATCAGATTGCCATCGTCCCCCTGATAACCGGGCATCAGCGCGGCAGGCGGAGGATGGAGCGGCAGGCACAGCTCGCCTTCTTCCGCGTCTTTCTCATTGGTATCGAGCAGGCGCACGTGATAGCCGGGAAGCGGACGGCCCATAGCGCCGACTTTGAGTTTCTGTCCCGGAGGATTGCCGACCTGCGCCGTGGTCTCGGTCTGTCCGTAGCCGTCGCGGATGGTCAGGCCCCAGGCGGTGCGGACCTGCTCGATGACTTCAGGGTTCAGCGGCTCACCGGCGCTGGCCAGCTCACGCAGACGCACCTTCCAGTCGCTCAGGCTCTCGGTGATCAGCATGCGCCAGACGGTTGGCGGCGCGCAGAAAGTTGTTACGCCGCAGCCGGTAAGCGCGTCCAGCAGGCCGCGTGCGTTGAAGCGCGATTGATTAATCACAAAGACAGTGGCTTCGGCGTTCCACGGCGCAAAGAAGCAGCTCCACGCGTGCTTGGCCCAGCCGGGCGATGAGAGGTTGCAGTGAACATCTCCGGGCGTGATGCCGATCCAATACATGGTGGAAAGATGGCCCACCGGATAACTGGTATGCGAGTGCATTACCAGCTTGGGTTTGGCCGTGGTGCCTGAAGTGAAATAAAGCTGCAAAGGATCGGTGGCGCGCGTCTCGCCCTCGGGCTGAAACGTTGATGGCGAAGCGTAGGCCTTTTCGTATTCATGCCAGCCGGGAGTTTTGCCGCCGATGACGATGCGCGTACAGCTTCCGCAGGCGGCTTCGATTTTTGGCGCGAGGTCGCCTGCGCAAACAATGTGCCTCACATGACCGCGGGCAATACGGTCAGCCAGATCGTTCGCGGTGAGTAGAGTTGTAGCCGGGATAATGACCGCGCCCAGCTTGATCATGGCCAGCATGGTTTCCCACAGAGGCGGAATGTTGCCCAGCATGAGCAACACGCGGTCGCCACGGCGCACACCGAGGCCACGAAAATAATTGGCGACACGGTTCGAGCGCTCTGAGAGCTCAGCGAACGACAGCTTGTCCTGTCGCCCATCTTCATAAGCCACCCACAGCGCTACCTGGCTGCGGCGATCGCCGGCGGCAATCTGGTCAAACCAGTCCAGCGCCCAGTTAAAGCGGTCAAGCTTTGGCCATTGGAAGCCTGCGTAAGCCATGGCGTAATCGTCGCGATGCGTGAGAAGGAAGTCGCGGGCAGAGCGGAAGGCGTGGGTTGCTTCGGAGGGCATGACGGTTACAAATTCTAGAACATTTCAGCGAAATGACGAACGCGCCTTGGACAAAGAAACTATCTGACTTCTTTAGGGTGAGTTGCCTCAAAATCGCGTATAACCAGATCCCTAATCATTGAGGTTGCCCGGACTCCATTAATGAACAGCAGAACGGCTACTGGCATGAAGATCGTGGTTAATGAGAACGGATCTTTCCGGACAAAAATGACGGTCTGAACAATTCCGAGGATCAATGCAAGGATCGCCCACGGATATTGCACATCCCAAATACGCCATGCAGCGATTCCAAATAAAATGCAGCAGCTTACAGTTATCAGATTGAAGCCGTCGCCCAATGAAAGCGCATCGTACGCGCTTAGCGCGCCTGCAAATATCGCGGCAAGCCTCGCAGTATGTATTGCGGGGCCCAGTTCTTTTAATTCAGGCCAGATCACCATTCCATTCCTTACCTTGAGTCCTCCGTTTGCGTCGCCCCAAGAGACGTTATATTACACGGCTTGAACTAGATTTTACGCATGAAATCGGATTGGGATCAGCCGGGGAGGGTAGGTCTGAATTTCTTCTGCCACAACAGGTAACAAGAGGGTTTAGCCAAATCAGGACCGCCTACTATAATCCAGCCGTGCACAAAGCTTTTCTCATCTACAACCCGGCTTCAGGACGCAGGCGCAAGAAGCGCAGTCAGGACATTGCGCGCGTGGAGGAAGTTCTGCAGGCGGCCGGCGTGGAAGTTGAAACCTGCGCAACGACTCATGCAGGCAGTGCTGTTCAGCAGGTGCAGGAAGCGGTGGCGAGAGGCTTTGATACGGTGATCTCCTGCGGAGGCGACGGCACAGCCAACGAGGCGCTCAACGGCATTATGCTGGCTGCTGCCACGGACGTGGCATTGGGGTTGGTGCCGCTGGGCAGCGGCAACCTGCTGGCTTCGGACTTGAAACTGCCTTCTGATCCGGTGGAAGCGGCAAAGAAGCTGCTAACGTATCAGCCGCGTGAGTTTCGTCCCGGGCTGGTGTGCTCGCAAGGCGCAAATGGGCCGGAGAAGAGGTATTTTCTGGTCGCGGCCGGTGTGGGAGCGGATGCAGAGTTGATGTATCGCACAGAGGTGGAAGCTAAAGAGCGCTGGGGACGCAACGCATATTTTCTGGAGATGGCGCGCATGGCGTTGCACCGTCGCTATCCCATGTTCCAGATCGAGTGGGAAGATGAAGAGGGAAAACGCCAACAGGGCGAGGCCATGCTGGCCATGTGCGTCCGGGCGGGAAAATTTCCCGGTTTGCTCAGCCTGGTAAATCTTGGGACAAGCCTGCTGCGGCATGATTTTTGTCTGTTGCTGTTTCGCACCAATAAAATCCGCCGCTTCTTTTCATACTTTGCCAGCGTGGCTACGGGTCGCAACTGGAAGGTCGAAAGCGTGGATGCCATCCATACCAAATGGTTTCGCTGTACGGCGCTTCCGGGCATGCGCACAATTCATTCGCAGGCCGATGGCGAGTTGCTGGGCGTACTGCCGGCGGAACTGAGTATCGAGAGCAGGCCGGTAAAGCTGTTGATGGAATGAGCCAGAGATCAAACTGAAGCAGAATCTAGCGGTTCCCAGTGCGCGATCACACAGCCATCGGGTTCAACCAGGGATGAATACTTCACAGGGACTTTCTTGCCCGAGCGATGCCGAAGGGTAATTCTTCCGGCCTGTTTCCCCTCGGCCACAAACTGCTGAAAGAGCGGGGCCGCCACATGGGTTGAGCCGTCAACAATGTCATCAATGCGGAGCTCCAGCAGCATGGCGCGGTCATAGCCAAGCAACTCGCAGACAGGATCTGTGGCAAAGGTATAGTTGCGATTCATGTCTGCCACCACAACATATTTTCCGTCCGCGCCGGGAGCGTGGTGAGTGCGGGCGTGGCGCATGGCTTCAATGCGCTTCAGGGTGTCCAGCATCGGCTTTACGCCGGTCCTGGAATCCACAGCCAGATCGACATAAGGATTGCCCAGCGAGCCGCTGTGGTGCAGCACCAGCACCCCGTTGTTGGGATTGCGCTGCTTGGTCTTTCTGGCCAGGGTCTTGCGATCGGCGAAAGACAGCGTGTGGTTCAGGATAATTACGTCAAAATCGGTGTTCTCAATGTGCTCATGAATCTCTTCTTTTGAAGCGGCTGCTACCACGTTATAGCCTGAGTTGCGAAACACCTCGCGCTGCATGACAAGCACGGAATCGCTGTGGCTAGAACATAAAAGGAGCCGTGTGTTGGATCTTTGAGCAATGTTCATGAGCAGAATACGTTTATTATTCCATGTTGTTAATCAGTTCGACAACACGTCGGAATGCGATAAAAGCTGGGTCCGAGCGGGCCGCGCGTGAGAGTTAGGGTAACGCTGCCGGCCATGTTTAGAATGCTAGTTTGCTTTTTTTGAGGTATCTCTTTGGATCCTGTCACGCACATGCTGACCGGCGCCTGCGTGAGCCGCGCCGGACTGAATCGAAAAACTGCATTGGCGACGCTCACTTTGACGCTGGCGTTTGAGGCCCCGGACATTGACTCGGTTACCTACTTCTGGGGCGGGATTACCT
>DASXIL010000395.1:0-4011 GCA_036497985.1 Candidatus Angelobacter sp.
GCTCTGGTCGGCACCAGCATCACATTGCAGTTCACGCTTGACCGCAATATTGATGCAGCCGCGCAGGACGTGCAAGCCGTGATCGCCAAGACGGCCTCGCAGCTTCCCCCGGAATTGCCTTCGCCGCCGTCCTACCAGAAAGTAAATCCCGCCGACCAGCCGGTGCTCTATCTTGCGCTGGCAGCGCCCACCATGCGCCTTTCTGATGTTGACGAAGCCGCGCAGACCACGGTGGCGCAACGGCTCTCCATGGTGAGCGGAGTGGCGCAGGTGCAGGTTTTTGGCACGCAGAAATATGCGGTGCGGGCACAGCTTGATCCGCGAGCGCTGGCTGCGCGGCAGATCGGGATTGACGAAGTTGCCAACGCCATAACCAATGCCAACGTCAACCTGCCAACAGGAACGCTGTTTGGCCATTCCACGTCTTACACCGTGCAGGCCACCGGACAGCTGCTTGAAGCCAAGGCGTACAAGCCGCTCATCGTGGCGTACCGCAACGGTTCGCCAGTTCGTCTGGATGAAGTTGGGCATGTATTTGACAGCGTGGAAAACGACAAGACGGCAAGCTGGTTCAGCGGCGACCGCGCTATTGTGCTCGCCATCCAGCGGCAACCCGGGACCAACACGGTTGAAGTGGTGGACAGCATCAAGCGGTTGCTGCCGCAGATGCAACAGCAGATGCCCGCTGGAATCAAGCTAAACATTTTGTATGACCGCTCGGTTTCCATCCGCAATTCCGTCAACGACGTAAAGTTCACGCTGCTGCTGACCATCGCCCTGGTGGTGATGGTGATCTTCCTCTTCCTGCGCAATATTTCCGCCACCATCATTCCCAGCCTGGCGCTGCCTATGTCGATTGTGGGCACGTTCTCAGCAATGTACCTGCTCGGCTATAGCCTGGATAATCTTTCATTGATGGCGCTTACACTCACCGTCGGCTTTGTGGTGGACGACGCGATTGTGATGCTGGAAAACATTGTTCGCCACATGGAGATGGGCAAACCTCCGTACCAGGCAGCCGTGGAAGGCGCGCGTGAAATCGGCTTCACCATTATCTCCATGACGATCTCGCTGGCCGCCGTCTTTATTCCCGTGTTGTTCATGGGCGGAATCATCGGCCGGCTGCTGCATGAGTTCGCGGTCACGATCGGAGTGGCGATCCTGGTTTCCGGCTTCGTTTCCCTGACGCTTACTCCCATGCTGTGCAGCCGTTTCCTGCGCAACACGCATAATGACCGGCATGGTTATCTGTATCAGAAAAGTGAAGCCGTCTTTGACGCCATGCTTCACGGCTATGAATGGAGCCTGAAGAAAGTGATGGCGCATCCGCGCGTCACCATGGCATTTTCACTGGTGATCCTGGTAGCCACGGCGTTCCTGTATATGGACATCCCCAAGGGCTTTTTGCCGAGTGAAGATCAGGGCCAGCTCTTTGCGTTTACTGAAGGCATTCAGGGCATCTCATTTGAAGACATGATGCGCCACCAGCAGGAGGCGGCAAAGATTGTGGGCGAGAGTCCATATGTTGCGAATTACATGTCCACGGTGGGCGGAGGCGGCGTGAATGCCGCGCTCAACTCAGGACGCATCTTCGCCCGGCTCACCGACCGCAAGACGCGGCCGCACGTCGACAAGATCATTGAAGAGCTGCGGCCCAAGCTGGCGCAGATTCCCGGCATAAATGTCTATCTGCAAAATCTTCCTCCCATCCGGATTGGCGGCGCTCTTACCAAGAGCCAATACCAGTTCACGCTGCAAAGCCCGGACACCAACGAGCTTTACCAATACGCGCCGCTGCTGGAGCAAAAGCTGCGCGGCATCGCTCAACTGCAGGACGTAACCAGCGATTTGCAGATCAAGAACCCGCAAGTCACGGTGAGCATCAATCGTGATAAAGCCGCGGCGTTGAACGTCGATCCGCGCACGCTGGAAGACGCACTGTACAGCGCTTACGGCGCGCGCCAGATTTCGACAATCTACGCGCCGAACAACCAGTACAAAGTGATCATGGAACTGGAGCCGCAATATGCGCTTGATCCTTCGGCGCTCGGCATGCTCTATGTCCATTCCAAGACCGGACAGCTTGTGCCCATGAGCGCGCTGGCCAGCTTCAAGAAAGAAGTTGGACCGCTCACTGTCAATCACCTGGGACAACTTCGAGCCGTCACCGTGAGCTTTAACTTGAAGCCGGGCGTTGCGCTGGGCGACGCCATCACCGCCGTGAACAGCGCAGCCGCGCAACTTCTGCCGCAGACCATCACCACCAGCCTGCAAGGTACGGCGCAGGCATTTCAATCGTCGTTTGCCGGACTGGGCGTGCTGCTGATGATGGCCATCCTGGTCATCTATATAGTGCTGGGAATTCTCTACGAAAGCTTTATCCATCCCATCACCATTCTTTCCGGCTTGCCTTCCGCCGGCGTGGGCGCGCTGCTCACGCTCAAGCTTTTCCATACTGAGCTGAGCATCTACGCGTTTGTCGGCGTGATCATGCTAGTGGGCCTGGTAAAGAAAAACGCCATCATGATGATTGACTTTGCGCTCGATGCACAACGTCAAGACGGCAAGAGCGCGATGGACGCCATCTACCAGGGCGCGATCGTCCGCTTCCGTCCGATCATGATGACCACCATGGCCGCGCTGATGGGCACCTTGCCAATCGCGATGGGCTTTGGCGCCGGCGCAGAATCACGCCGTCCGTTGGGCCTGGCCGTAGTCGGCGGACTGATCTTCTCGCAGACTCTCACGCTTTACATCACGCCGATTTACTACGTCTATCTCGACAAGCTCGGCCCGGGCCTGAAGAAACTCTTCGGCGGAAAAAAGAAAACCGAGCGCGTGCCGGAACGCGAACTGGAAGCCGTGGGCGGCTAGAACTTTTTACGCGCAACTTCTTACCGCGGATGTGCGCGGATCAAAAGCCGTTTCTTCTAAAAATCCCGGGCTCCGATTTTTGCGGCTCCCGAGATTTTGGCAATCTTCTGATTCGCGTTATCCGTGTTCATCCGTGGTAAGCCTTGCCTTTCCCAATTTCCCGATCACGTTCCCTCACCATATGCGCACTCGATCCTGCGGCGACAGATAGAGTTTCTGTCCGGGCTTTACTTTGAATGCGTCATACCAGGCGTCAATATTGCGCACGGTGGCTGATCGATATTGGCCCGGTGAATGACTGTCAGACATCACTTGCGCACGCAGCGCGGCGTCACGCACTTTAGATCCGTAATCCTGCGCAAAGGCGATAAAGAATTGCTGGTCGCCGGTGAAGCCCTGCTGCTCCGGTCCCGGTTTGCCGCCGAGTGACGCGCGATAGCCATCATAAGAGGCCGCAATGCCGGCAACATCAGCAATATTTTCCGCCAGCGTCTGCTTGCCGTTAATTGAGAGATCCGGAAACGGCTTGTAAGTGTCATACTGTGCGGCAAGCTTTGCTGTGGCCGCGTTGAAATGCTCCAGATCAGCCTCCGTCCACCAGTTGCGCACGCGGCCTTTCGAGTCAAATGCGGAGCCTTCACTATCAAAGGTATGGCTGATTTCGTGGCCAATCACGGTGCCAATGGCGCCATAGTTCGATGCGGCAGGGGCCTTGGGATCAAAGAACGGCGGTTGCAGAATGGCCGCCGGAAAGTTCAGCCCATTTTGCAATGGAAGATTCACGGCATTCACCGTCTGTGGTGACATGGACCACTCTTTACGGTCCACCGGCGCGCCCAGCCGCCCGATCTCACGGTGATACTCAAACAAGCTGCCTCGCCAGAGATTACCAAAAATGTCGCCAGCCTTCACCTCATAGGCCGCGTAGTCATGCCAGTGTTCCGGATATCCAATACCCACATAGAGAGTGGAGAGCTTGGCCTGGGCTTCAGCCTTGGTTGCAGGGGCCATCCAGTCAAGCGCTTCCACGCGCTTGCGGAACGCTGCAATGATGTTCGCGACCATCTCTTGCGCCTTGGCCTTGGCTTCCGGCGGGAAAAAACGCTCAGCATAAATTTTCCCGACGGCATCACCTAG
>DASXIL010000396.1:0-3304 GCA_036497985.1 Candidatus Angelobacter sp.
CTCCTGCTTGACGGGTGGTCCCACGGATTCCTTCATCTTCTCTTTCACTTTTTTCGCCAGCTTTTCCACTTCATCGGCTTTGCGGACCACGTCGAGCGACAATAGATTCTCATTGCTCTTGTCCACAGCGGCTTTGAGTTCTGTGGCAAGTTGAAAAAGCTTGTCGGTTTCTTCACGAATATCCTGCTGCCGTTTTTTGTTGGCTTCCCGCGACATCCGGTCCTGCATTTCCTTCTGCGCCGGATCTTGCCGTGTTTCAACCTGTGGCGCGGCTGCGGGCACGGGTGTTGCCGCGAATAAAGCCCCACACATCATCAGAACAAGACCGGCGACTGTGACTAGTTTTACAGGCACAAATGACCTCTTCCAAGGATTTTTAGACTTGCCGCGATTATAAAAGTTATCCGAAACTCTTACAGCTGGCGGGCGTTGAGATAGTCAACGAGCCCGAATCATCAGCATCCTGTCATTCAGCCGATGGCGAACCCTTCTGGCCAGCTTCTCCAGTTCATTGGCTTTCCGCACGACTTCCGGCGGCAGCGATGATCCGTCAGCGGCTTCAGCATATTGCTTCAATTCGGCTGCCAGGGAGACCATCTTCTGTGTATCATCGCTGTTTTCGCGGTGCATCCGTTCGTTTACTTCTTTCTGGCGCAGCAGTTCGAGTCGCTGCTCCAGCCCCGGATTTATGTTAGGAATATTGATCTGGGCAACAAGCGCGACTCCGGCCCCGCCAGCGTCAGCAGCGGTCACGGAAAAACACAGGCACAGGCCCACCAATACAGCAGGTTTAATCCCCATAATGCCCCCACGTAAAAACAGTGGCGGCATTATAGGCCAGATTTCCCCTCGGCTATAATCCAGAATTAACCGGCATGGAAGAAAAATTCAGTAATATCTGGCACGAGTGGCACAACTACCTGGTGGCATGGACGCGCGATAAAGCTCCCAAGCTGCTGGTGATCCTGGTGCTGGCGTTCATCTTTGTGCGCCTGCTGGGATTGATCACCCGCAAGCTGGTAGCGCTCGCCGAGAAAAGCTCTCATGGGCCTGTCCGGGCACAGCAGGTCCGCACCATTACCGGCGTGGTCCGCAGCGTGGGCGTCTTTTTGATCGTGTTCTTCACCGGCATGACCGCTCTCAAAGACGCGTTCAATATCAATATCGAACCGCTGCTTGCCAGCGCAGGCATTGCAGGGCTGGCCATTGGATTTGGCGCCCAGACGCTGGTGAAAGATGTGATTAACGGGTTCTTCATCCTGATTGAAGACCAGTTTGAGGTGGGCGACACCATCCGCGCGGCCGGCGTGACCGGGGCCGTGGAAGAAATCACAATGCGCCGTACCACGCTGCGCGATAGCGACGGCACCCTGCACATCGTGCCCAACGGCGCGATTCAAATCGTGAGCAACATGACGCGAGACTGGTCACAGGTGACGCTCCACGTGGCAGCCGACTACACCGAGAACAGCGATCACGTGGTGAATGTGCTGGAGGAAGTGGCGCAAGAGTTTTATAACGATCCGGCTTTCAAGGCTGACCTAGTCGCAGAGCCGCAAGTCCCGGGCATTGAGCGGGTGCGAGGCAATGAGGTCGACTACCTGATGCTGGTGAAGGTGCGCCCGGGAAAGCAATACAACGTGGCGCGGGAACTGCGCCGCAGGATCAAAGTGTGTTTTGAAAAAAACAACATCAAGGCCGGCGCGCCCGCACAGGTTTACATTGGACAATTACCGGCAAAATAAGCGCGTGCGCAGGGCGATTGTCGCGATTGGCGGCGGAGAGATACGCACCCGCGGAACCGCTGCGATTGATCGTGAGATTATCCGGCTTTCAGGCAGGAAAAATCCGAAGCTTCTCTTTATTCCAACCGCAAGTTCAGATTCCGAAAGATATTGGAAGCACGTGCAGGAATATTTCGGAGGATTTCTGAAATGTAAAACCGATGTTCTCTTTCTCATGGCGGAAAACCTTTCCAGAGAGCAGATCCGGAGCAAAGTCTTGTCGGCGGACATCGTCTATGTCGGTGGTGGAAACACGCTGCACATGATGCGCGTCTGGCGGCGTTTCGGCGTAGATAAACTTCTGAAGACGGCCTATGAAAAAGGAACTGTGCTTTCCGGAATTAGCGCAGGATCAATCTGTTGGTTTGAGTCCGGGCATTCCGATTCGATGTCCTTTTATAACCCGCGAAACTGGAAGTACATCAACGTAAAAAGTTTGGGACTCATCAAGGGAATACACTGCCCGCACTACAACGGCAGGACCATAGGAGCCCCGCGCAGAAAACATTTTCGGGACATGATACGGAAAACCGACGGGATCGGAATCGCTATTGAGAACAACTGCGCAATAGAGTTCATCGACGGTCGGTTTTACAGAGTCATCGCCTCCAAAAGTTACGCGCGGGCTTACAAGGTCTATAAAAGTGGCGGTAAAGTGGTTGCGAAACAAATACGTCAGGAAGAACAACTGGCACCGATCGAGCGGCTGAATCGTCGATCCGGCAAGCCTGTTTACAAAGGCAGAGGAAAATAATTATGGATCTTGGACTCAAAGGCCGGGGCGTGATCGTTGCTGCATCAAGCCAGGGAATAGGCTTGGCAACGGCGGAAGCATTTGCTCGCGAAGGCGCTTAGGTCGCCATGTGCGCCCGCACGGAAAAGACTCTCTTGGAATCCGCCGACAAACTCCGCAGCCAAACCGGTGCGGAGATTTACGCCGAAGCTCTGGACGTCACTGACGCCAATGCCGTCCAGCGCTTTACCGAGCAGGTGGCCAAGCGATTCGGACGTATCGATGTATGCGTGGCCAATGCCGGTGGGCCGCCGGCCAAGAATTTCCTGTCCATCTCGGCCGACGAATGGCGCAAAACAGTAGAGTTGAACCTGATGAGCACCGTGCATCTAGCCAAGGCGGTCATTCCCTTCATGCAGCGCCATCGTTGGGGCCGGATTATCACGATCACGTCTATTTCGGTCAAACAGCCCATCGCCGATCTGGTGCTTTCGAATTCGGTGCGCGCGGCCGTCGTTGGATTGGTTAAGAGCCTGTCAAATGAGTTCGGCAAAGACGGGATTCTGGTCAACAATGTCGCGCCCGGTTATACGGCCACAGATCGGCTGCAGGAACTGGCGCAGGTCCGGGCGCTGGCCGCAGGCAGCTCGCCCCAGGAAATATGCAACACCTGGGCGGCGGAAACGCCGGTCAAGCGGCTGGGCAATCCCAAAGAAATTGCAGACGTTATCGTGTGGCTGGCCTCGGAACGGGCCTCATATGTGACCGGGCAGACCATTCTGGCGGA
>DASXIL010000397.1:0-6131 GCA_036497985.1 Candidatus Angelobacter sp.
AGCGTCCACCAGTCCAACCGCTACCTTGAGTTTTCCGATATCGCCTTGGCCGTAAACAGGCCGTCCTCGCCCAAAAAGAGGCCACGCACCATCCCAACCCCAGCTCAAAAGCAACACGCTCAACATCATTATGGTCCTGAAGGCAAAGTAACTCCCATCAACAGCAGGGCGTCAAACCCTCGCGGCCTGAAACATGGATTTGGGGCTTTCCGCGGTCCCCGCTGATCTTGCAGAAATTTTTGCCGTCCCTATATTTCCTGAGAGCTTTCTGACTCTACTGCTATAGAAGCAGGTTCATCCGTCGATGAAAAAACTTAAGGGGCACGGACCGGAAGCCGTGCCCCTTTAATCTTTTTTAGCGTCCTTATTTTCCCTGGCCGCCGCCCAGAATCTTCATTACGGTCTTCAGAAAATCATCGGGCGTCATCGATTCATGGAAAAACGCCGGCGACATCAGTTCCGGGCCTTTCTTTCTGTGCAGTTCCAGCACCGGCACCTCGCAATATTCCTTCACCGCAGCCCACACCCGGCGCTTTTCTGAAGGCAATAGAGAGTATCCCACCATTACCAAACGAGGCTTATGAACAGCGCATGCGGGTTGAATCGCAGTTGAATCACTGGCGGCGAGGACCTCAAACCCTGCCTTTTCAAGCACTTTTCTGCGCACATCCGCCAACCCAGGATCACGCGATATCACCAGGATTTTGTCCTTTTCGGTCACTCATAATGGGATGCTTTGAAAGAATGTCTCACCTTTATTTCGGCAAGAATTCACAGGTGGAAAAAATCGATTTTTTAAGGTTTTTATCGCTTTTCTTTCTTGTCCGGGGCAAGCAAAATCGGGCCCATTCATCACGGGCACGAGTATAGAGGGCGGATTTGTCTTCCGGTTGATGGTCTTGCTAGCGCAGCTCTTCCATAATCTCGTCCAGCGCCTGGCGTGAAGGACGCGTCAACTCTTCTGGCATCTTGGCCAGCGGCTGGTCTGTCAGATTGAGTTGTTCCACAAAGCTGGGTGTCGTGGTATTCACGTAAAACACTCCGGTAAGCATCTCGCCTTTTTCGTGCGACTCCGCCAGCAGCTTTAATGCGCCCACTCGGTCCGTCGCGTCATAGTCGCGATCCAGCTTGCGCAGGCGCAGCTGCGAACCGTCATGCATGCGCACTGTCGCCGTCGTGCCCGGATCGTAATCCACGTCGATGTTTTCAAAGCTCGGCACAAAGCCAACTTCCTGGATCGGCTCCTCATGGTCCTTGGAATACTTGTAGGACTTGGTGGAACCCTCGTGGTCGTTGAAGGTCACGCACGGCGAGATCACGTCAAGCATCACGGTGCCGCGGTGCGCAATGGCCGCCTTCAGCAGGTTCAGCAACTGTTTTTTGTCGCCGGAAAATGATCGCGCCACAAACGTCGCGCCCAATTGGATCGCCAGCGCACAGGTATCGATGGGCGGCAGATCGTTGATCACGCCGGTCTTGAGCTTCGATCCCAAATCTGCCGTGGCGGAAAACTGCCCTTTGGTAAGGCCATAAACGCCGTTGTCTTCAATGATGTAAATGATCGGCAGATTGCGGCGCATCAGGTGAATAAATTGCCCAATGCCGATGGACGCCGTGTCGCCATCGCCGGAGACGCCAATCAGCATCAGCTTCTGGTTGGCCAGCGCAACGCCGGTAGCGACGGAGGGCATGCGTCCATGAACGGAGTTGAAGCCGTGGGCGCGGTTCACAAAATACGCCGGCGTCTTGGATGAACAACCGATGCCGCTGAGCTTGGCGATATTTTCCGGCTGGATGCCCATCTCATACATCGCGTCAATCAGGCGCTCGGTAATGGCGTTATGGCCGCAGCCCGCGCACAGCGTGGTCTTGCCGCCGCGATAGTCGAGCACGGTAAGCCCCGCATGATTTGTTTTTGGCGCCGGAGTCGGCGTGGAAGTGGCGGACATTACTGGGCCTCCTGAGAAACGATCTCCTGGGAACTTGTTTCCTGAGACTTGTTTTCTTGAAAAACGATAGCATCAGTTACAGAGCGCGCGTCAATCGGCAGCCCGTTGTAGTGGACCACGCTGCGCAGCTTCGTCACCTGATCAGCCGTTATATCTAGCTTGATGAGCTGGAACATCTGCGCGTCGCGGTTCTGCTCCACCACGTAAACGCGGTCATGGTTCTTGATGAAGTCGTGCACGTCCTGCGTAAACGGATAAGCGCGCACGCGCAGATAGTCCGTGGCGATATTGTTTTCCTGCAGGAGTTGGTCGCACGATTCAGTCAGCGCCCAGTGCGTGGTGCCATAAGCAATAATGCCGATCTTCGATGCGCCGCTCACTTCCTTCACCGGCGCCGGTACAAACTTGCGCGCGGTTTCAAATTTACGCGCCAGCCGGTCCATATTGTTCACATAATCGTCCGGACGCTCGCTGTATTGCGCTTTCTCATTGTGTCCGCTGCCGCGCGTGAAATATGCAGCCGCCGGATGCGCCGTCCCCGGCAGTGTGCGATACGGAATGCCATCGCCATCAACATCTTTATAGCGGGCAAAACCGCCCAGCCGCTTGAGGTCTTCTGCATCCAGCACTTTGCCGCGCGCAATCGGCTTTTCAGGATAAGTAAACGGATGCGCCATCCAGTTGTTCATCCCCAGGTCAAGATCGGAGAGCACAAAGACCGGCGTCTGGAATTGCTCCGCCAGATCAAACGCTTCCATAGCCATGGTGAAGCACTCTTCCGCCGACGATGGAAACAGCAGAATATGCTTGGTGTCTCCATGCGAGAGAAACGCGCATGAAAGAACGTCGCCCTGCATGGTGCGCGTGGGCAATCCGGTTGAGGGGCCCACACGCTGGATATCAAAGAACACGCCGGGAAGCTCAACGTAATAACCCAGGCCAATGAATTCCGCCATGAGCGAAATGCCGGGGCCGGAAGTTGAGGTCATGGATCGCGCGCCTGCCCAACCTGCGCCCAAAACCATGCCCGCGGCAGCCAGTTCGTCTTCAGCCTGCACTACCGCAAACGTCGCTTTGCCGTCCGGACCAATGCGGTATTCCTTCAGATAATCAATCAGCGTTTCCACCAGCGAACTGGATGGCGTGATTGGATACCAGGTCACCACCGTTACACCGGCAAACATGCAGCCCAGGGCCGCAGCAGCGTTGCCGTCAACAATGATCTTGCCCTGGTTCTCATTCATGCGCTCCACCCAGAACGGGTCCTGCTTGGTGAAGGTGGCAATCGCGTAGTCATAGCCTGCGCGGACTGCGGACGTATTCAGCTCGGCGGCTTTTTTCTTTTTGCCAAACTGCTTGACCAGCGCCTTCTCTGATTCCTCACGCTCGATACCGAGCAGCGCATCTACCACGCCCACATAAAGCATGTTCTTGACCAGGCGGCGCAACTTGGCCTCAGGGCAAACCGGAGCCACCAGCTTGTCAAACGGCACGGGATAAAAAGTAATGTCCTGGCGAAGGCCGGAAAGCTTCAGCGGCTCGTCATACACGCAGGCAGCGCCGGGCGTCAGGGACATCACATCTTCCTGCGCGGTTTCGGCATTCATCGCTACCAGAAAATCGATTTCTTTTTTGCGCGCGATGTAGCCGTGCTTGCTGGCGCGGATGGTGTACCACGTGGGCAACCCGGCAATGTTCGAGGGGAAAAGGTTCTTGCCGGAAACCGGCACGCCCATCTGAAAAATGCTGCGCAAGAGCACGGTATTGGCAGACTGCGACCCTGAACCGTTCACAGTGGCCACCTGAATGCTGAAATCATTGACCTTGCGGCCCGGCTGAGGCGTGCGCGCGGTCTTTTCCTGAACTCCAAGTTCAATTGTTGTAGCCATGAATTATCCCTGTGTGACCCGGAAGCCACAATTACCCGAGTATTGAGTCCTGCTAGTGTGAGGTAACTCCCTATTATAAAACAGTGAGCGGGATCACATGTTATTTGTGCGTGCCGCCATCTCTCTGCGGGCAGGCAAAGCTGCGGACACTGACACTTCTAATACTTCATCTTCACTGACACCTTGAATTCCTGATAGTTCGAGTATTCCGCAATGTACTGCCCGCCCACCGGCATTTTGGGATTAGGCACGGTTTGCTCGGCTGTGACGGTTCTGGGCATCCAGAAAGTTTTTTCCTTGATCACCACCGGGGCGTAATCGACTGAAAGGGAGAGCACGCCTTCCGGCATCGGCGGGTCCAGATATTGGATTTCCAGCCGAAGCACATTCATGGACGCGAGATCGATCCAAGCCTTGCCGCTCCCCTTCATGACGTACTGAGTGCCAAACAATTCACGATGCAGCAGCGCCTGTTGGTCTTTCCTGGTCTCAAATTTAATGAGCACCGCAGCTTTGTCATCGACCTTGTCAGCCCCAATCACTTTGTAATTGAAATACCGGGAATTCTCCGGAGAGAAGATTTCAACCAGTACCGAGCTGAAGCCGCCGCCAAAAAGAAATGGCCCGGTCAGTTGCTGGCCTTTGGGGGCCGGCCGGCCGTCGATCGTCTGGATATCACGCCATTCGGTAAACGGCTGGGCTTTTCCGTCCGGGTCTCTGTCTTTGTTCTGCATGCCCCTGAAGGTCGAGTCGATGTCGGTTTCATGGATGGTCTTTCCGCCCATCAGTTCCCGGGAGGTAATTTTCTCGTCGCAGATAAAATCCGGCAGTGAATGCTCGAAGTCCTTCACATGTTCCTGGACGCGGGGCAGAATGTGGTTCAGCTTTGGCAGGGACTCGGAAAAGCCAACGGAGCACAACGCAAGATGGAGCAATCCCAGGCAGACCGCCGATCGGGTTTTCATTGCCAACATTGTCGTAATCTTAAAGCGGCCAGCCACTCTGAGAAAGCGTTATAGTTACCGCTCCTGATACATTATTTCCGTGAATATTGTCCTGAATCCCGCTGAAGCCCGGGTGCTGGGCTCTCTGATCGAAAAAGACATCACCACCCCAGACTACTACCCGCTTTCCCTGAATGCGCTGATCAACGCCTGCAACCAGAAGAACAATCGCGAGCCGGTGACGAACTTTGACGAAGAGACAGTACGGCTGGCGCTGCGCAACCTGAGCGACAAGCGCCTGGCCGGCCCAGCCGGCGGCGCAGACGGACGCGTGACCAAGTATGAACATCGTCTGCAGGAAGTATTTAACTTTACCCGGCCTGAAACGGCGATCCTGTGCGTGCTGCTGCTGCGCGGCCCGCAAACTCCCGGCGAGCTGCGCGGACGCACCGAGCGCATGTACCAGTTTGAGCATCTGGACGATGTGCTCACCGGGCTGCAACAGCTCATGCGACGCGAGCCTCCGCTGGCCAAGGCGCTGGGACGAAGGCCGGGGACAAAAGAAATTCGGTACGCGCATTTGCTTTCCGGCGACGTAGAAGCCTGGGAGCCGCCCACTGAAACGGCCTCAAGCTCTGGATCTGCCGATGCGGAGCGGCTGATTCAACTGGAAGAACAAGTAGCAACGCTTCGCAACGAAGTGGCCGAGCTGAAACAGCAGATGGCGGAGTTCAAGAAGCAGTTTGACTAGAAGCTTGCCACTGATTTTCACTGATGACACTGATCAGGAATTGCTTACCGCGGATTTGCGCGGATGACTGTCGACTTTCTGGTGAGATTCCGGAGCGGCAGCTTACTCGTGGCGTAACGCTTTCATCGGATCCAGCGACATTGCCCGGCGCGCGGGCAGATAACATGCCAGGATGGCGATGCATACCAGCAAAGGCGTAACCAGAACCAGGACTATTGGATCATTCGGGGCGTAAGCCCACTGGGCCACGATCCGCTGCACGAGCAAATACATACCCAGCCCTGCCGCGACGCCAACGCCGACAACGGCGGCGATCGAGAGCAGTACCTGTAAAAGTACATCGCCGCGTTGCGCGCCCAGCGCCAGGCGCAGAGCAAACTCGTTTGTCCTCTGCCCAACCGTGTATGAGACAACGCTGTAGAGACCCACTCCGGCCAGCAAAAGAGTAATTGCGGAGAAGGCGCCGAACAGTAATGCAACCATGTGTTCGCGCTGCCAGTCCTCCTGTTGGGCAATCCACTCTTGCAGGCTGCTGGTGTTGTTCATAATCTGTTGTGCGGAATCCACTGTCTGTACCTGCGCGCGAAATGTCCGCAAG
>DASXIL010000398.1:0-4410 GCA_036497985.1 Candidatus Angelobacter sp.
CTCTGCCGTGTAGGACGCCGAATATGGGATTCGGCCGGCAAGCATTCGGTCGCGCAGCAACCCTTCCATCATTCCAATCAGAGCGGAGCGCATGCCTTCAATATTAAGGTCAGAGCGCAGCTGCCCCAGATCGCGCATTTCCCTGAGCAACCTGTCCGCCGTGTTCACAAGGCCAAGAAAGCCCTTGGTCATTAAGACCATGTGGCCTTCTTTGCGGATCCGGCGGCCCTCAAGCAGGAATAATTGTTTAAGCTGTTCGTCTTCTTCCAGCTTGGAAAGAATCAATCCCACCAGCGCCTGCAACTTCGAACTGGGAGCCGGGATGTATTCCAGAGTGCCAAAAGCCTGAGCAATGTGGTTCCAACCTTCTTCAAATATTGCTTCCAGCAGTCCTTCTTTGCTGCCAAAGTGCTTGATCAGCTGTGATTCGCTGGTCTGCGCCATACGTGCGATCGAAATCGTGCTGGTGTTTTCAAAGCCAGATCCGGCAAAGAGCTTCTTGGCTGCTTTTAGTATGCGTTCAGCGGCAGGGCCTTTTTGTATCAGCGGGTTAGGAACGGATGCCATACCTCTCCGGAATCAAAACAGAGTCGCACAATGAAGTAGTACCACCACGCGAACACCAATACAAGGGAGTACATTGCTAACCGATTGATAATATTAAGAAAATAATCTGGCAACTCGCACCACGAATATTCCTTCCTAAGTTCAGCGGTAGTGCTACTACTGCGCGTCACTTTGTTGGTTCGGCCAGCTCCAGAAAATTCACGCTTCAGGAGAAACCATGTCAACGCTTCCCTCCCCCTCTGCACCCTCCTCCAAATCAAGTAATTCAAGTAATGAAGACAGATTTACGGCGAGGCCCTCCAGTCGTGGACTCGCTGTGCTGGTATTTGTTTTGGTTTTGAGCCTGACACGCATTGCTTCCGCCCAAACCGCCAGTTCCATCAGCAGCACATCAGGACCGGTCTCCTGGGACTTCGGTCCGGTCGTGGCAGGCACCGTTACCAACGTTGGTATTCAGGACCAGTGCCCACCCGGCCTGTGTGACAACCACGATCTGACGATTACGCTTCCCGCGCCCGCCGCCACGTTTTACCAGACCAACACAGTTCAAGTAACGATCAAATACACGTGGAACAGCACTGCGCCCAGCGATCTTGATGTATTTGCGATCAGCCCAAACGCGGCGGACCACGGCCCTGGCTCGCCTGACGTCACCAGCACTGGCCACGGTGAAGAAGACCTTACGCTGACTGATCCAATTGATGGCCTCTGGCATATTCGTTCTGTGGCATCGACGGTGCTTCTTCCCGTGTCCGCGCACGCTGTGGTCAGCATGACGGTTGCGCTCCGTCCTACCACCGCGCCGCCTCCACCACCCGCTCCCGGTGCGCCCGCTTTCGTCAATTACGCTGCTCCAGATAACATTCCGCCATCGCTCGGTTCCACCGATGCCAGCCAGCATGCCGCTGGTGAACCCTCCGTTGGCGTTGACTGGAATACCGGCAAAGCATTCATTGGCGCCGGAAATCACACCTTGCGCGTCACGTTCAATGACACGGTCACTCCAGCCACGTCAACCTGGGAAGACAAACGCTCGCCCTTCGCGCGTGTCAGCCTTGATCCCATTCTCTTTACTGACGATGGCCGCATGGGCGGAACAAACCGCACGTTCTCTTCACAGCTCAACGGCGTAACCAGCGAGCTTTCATTCACTGACGATGACGGTGACAACTGGCTTCCCACGCAAGGTTCAGGCCAGCCCGCCGGCGTCGATCACCAGACCGTTGGCGGAGGCCCATATGCTTCTCCTGCGCCGGCGGTGCACACGTATCCGCACGCAATTTATTACTGTTCGCAGGATATCGCCACGGCGTTCTGTTCGCGCAGTGATGATGGCGGCGTCACCTTTGGGCCGGGCGTTCCTATTTATACATTCACCACCGTTAACGGAGTCGATCTTCCTGTTGCCCCGGGAACATGCGGCGGCCTGCATGGCCACGTTCGCGTTTCTCCCGATGGCACAGCCTACGTCCCAAATGAAAAATGCCAGGATGCAGCAGGTGTCAGCCGGCCGGGCGTTGCCGTTTCCACTGATAACGGTCTGACCTGGGTTGTACGCACCATTCCCGATGGCACCAGCATCAGCCCCGGTAGCGATCCATCTGTTTCCGCGGGCAAAAACAACACCATTTATTTCGGCTACGTAAATTCTGACGGCCATGCCAAGATCGCCGTATCGCACGATCGCGGCCTGCACTGGTCGAAATCTCAGGATGCTGGAACTCCTTTCGGCATTCAAAACGCCGAGTTCGCTGAAGTCATTGCCGGAGACGACAACCGCGCGGCCTTTGCCTTCCTCGGCACACCCAGTCTGGGCGATACGCAATCCGGCGATTTTCTTGGCGTGTGGCATCTCTACGTTGCATTTACATACAACGGCGGGCTCACCTGGACCACCTCTGACGCCACTCCTTCAGACCCAGTGCAGCGCGGCTGTATCTGGAACGGCGGCGGCAGCAACCCGTGCCGCAACCTGCTCGACTTTAATGACATAACCGTGGATAAATTCGGCCGCGTGCTCGTTGGCTATGCCGATGGCTGCACCGGAACGTGCGTCACCGATCCTTCACAAAATGCCACCTCTGGCCCAGCAACGGCGCAGGACGCCCTAGCGACCATTGCGCGGCAGACGGGTGGCCGTGGGCTGTTCTCTGCTTTCGATGGCACGCAGTTCGGCACGCGCAACGGTGATAATGAAGGCGGCGGCAAACTCTGCTTTGGCGATCCCGCAAGCGGCGTCCATGGCGGCCCAGACTGCGACGATAATCGCAGGCACTAAACGCTGTAACAAACCGCCCGCGTGAAAAAAATTCTCTTTCGCGCGGGCTTTCTTTTTACCGCCGCATCTAAAATGGCTTGTCTGGATATGCGATGAAGAATTTACTTCGACTCATATTGTGCTTCCTGGTGCTTGCCGGCGTGTTATGGGCCGCGCAAAAAGCTGTTCATGATTCAGCCAGGCAAACCAAAGCGCCGCCGGATCCCTGCAAACTCCTTAACAGCACGGATATTCAAGCCGTTCAAGGAGATCCAGTGCAGGAAACCAAGCCGAGCACACAGCCTGCAGGCGGGTTAGTCATGTCGCAGTGTCTGTTTCGCACCGCCGCTCCCAGCAAGTCGGTGAGTGTTGCCGTAGCTTCGCCCGGAAAGATTTCTCCACGCGCGTTTTGGCAGAAGCAGTTTCACCCTGGCAATCCTGAATCTGAAGAAAAAGATAAAGACAAGGCGCCGGCTGGACGCAAAAACGCAAAGGAAGAAGATGAGGAGTCCACGCAGCCGCGCACCATTCAAGGAGTGGGAGAACAGGCCTATTGGGTCGGCAGTCCCATAGTGGGCGTACTTTACGTCCTAAAACGCGATACTTTCTTGCGTATCAGTGTGGGCGGAGTACGTGAAGAATCCGCGCGCATTGAAAAATCCGTCGCGCTGGCGCGGTTGGCTTTAAAGCGCTTGTAAAGTGGCAAATCATTTCACTCGCGCCGGCCATTGATGATCATCTTTGATTCATATTTTTTCACAGTGCCAGTGACATTTCTGTCACACGCTTCTTAAACCAGTGAATATTCATCCTCCCCGCGTGCTCTCTCCTGTCCAATTCTTGGAAAATTAAATCTTTTAATTTCAGTCCAATGAAACCGTAATCTGGCGCTTTTAAAACCATGGGTAACGGATGAAGTTGCTCTGAAACGGATGAAGCACTCAGAGCACTAGAGCAGCAGAAGGTTTACAAATGGACTTTCGGGGGCGGGCAAATATATGCCGGCCGGGAAGGATTTCCGCCATTATGGAACTCTGTTACATGGTAAGCATGAGCACGCTGCATGAAATTTTGCAGTCGGAAGCAAAACCCAACACCGCCTACCGGCTTGTGGCCGGCGATGACACCGTTACCGTGGTCCATTACGGTCCGGAAGGCCTAATCAATCAATTCGCCTTTCCCATTATTTATCGCGTTGAAGACGTCCCTGAGGACGAAGGGACTCTTATGCTGATGGTGGCCACAGAACGCAGCCGGGAATGGCAGAGCTTCTGGGTGCCGCTGGAAACAAAATTGTCGCACTGCTGCTCACTAAATACGGTGGCTTAAGCTCGCTTTATTGCGACTACGGTGCCGAGGTGCTTGCTGTAGCAGCGCGCCAGCCAAATATCCAGAATCCACTTACCGCGTTCTAAAGTGATTTTAGGTATTCAATAATGGCCCACCGATCGTCAGGCGAGAGCGCCGGCCCAATGATTCCATTGCCTCTGGGGCCGTCCTTAAATTCATGGCCTTTATTGCTGTTACCTGGATTCGCAATCTCGAAAAGATAGCCTCCCTTTAACTCGGAAGTATCGTAGCCGACC
>DASXIL010000399.1:0-3631 GCA_036497985.1 Candidatus Angelobacter sp.
AGCTTTTCCAATCTGATAGACCGCCTTGGCTCTCCGCTAAGGTGCTAGTTCCTAAAAACCCCTTCTAAATCTTCGCCATTAATTCGCATAGCCACTTTTTGTTGTGCTCGCGGCTTATCGCGCGAAATAGTGGCGCGTCAGGGAACCTAAGATTCCGGTGCAAGTTTGATCCCTCTTGATGCACCGGCGCAGGAGGAATTTATGGGGCGCATTAAACAACGAAACAGGCAGCTATCCACAAGGGAATTGATGCAGCTTACTATCTGGGGCGGGCTATTATTGGTCATCCTTCTTGGACTCATATACGGACTTGTGCGCGCCGGCGCAGTGATCCCGGTAGGTAGTGGAGTTGAACGCCACGCGGCCGGGGCCATTCCCGGAAACGCACCCGATTCTCGTCCGTAAGGTCCAAGCGTGTGCGCCTTGGCGGCTTGCATTTGCAGCCGCCAATTCAAGCAGTTCGCCAGGAGCACATCACGGTTTTGTATCTTTTTAGGGGATGGTGTATCCGCGCGCGATGTACCTCAGCGGCTGAAACAGGCGGGTTTATCAGCTTTACCGCAGGTCTAAAGACCTGCTCCCCTGCCGTGGGACACAGTAAAACATAAAAAGGTACAGCCAATCCACACGATGCGATCGGCTCCGCTGCTCTGCAGATATCTTGCCGCCGGCTCATGGCACTGAAGTCTGCACAACGGATGCCCGGCTCATTCCTAGAATGATTCAGCGCAAGTTCAGAGGTCTATTTCGGAAAGAGTTGTTCCACGGTTGCCATGGGAATGAATAGCCGTCTTTCCGTATTTGGCAATTCGATAAAACCATACTTCATATAGAAAGCGGCAGATTTTTTATCTTTTGCGTCAACGACGACCGCGGAAGAGGCTACCTGCTTGCTCAACTGCAATGCACGAGACAACGCATCCAATAGCAGAAGTTCTCCGGCTTCACTTCCCTTTACAGAAATATCTCGAGCTAATCGGCCAAGAAGCGTAGCCGAAACTGTTTTATATTTTGCAAATTTCTTTTTTGCAACCTGCTCCGGAATCTCATCTAGCTGGATTGAATATTGGGACAGCGTATAGTAGCCGAGGATGTTCTTGCCATCGAGAGTGGCAACATACACGGCCGCGGCATTTCTACTGACGTCCTGGGATGCCTGCTTCTTGATGTAATCGGTAAGATCTCTATTTTCGCAAGTGAAAGCCGCTCGGTCATGTTTCCCAAGCGGCTCAAATTTCAGATCAGACAGATCCTTTTCTTTCAAATTAACCGATCTCCACATGCTTTTTATAACGATCCGCTGCCTTCCGCAGAGTTTCATTCGGTGCCGGCGGCTTTAATAACGCATTTACGAACACCTCACGAGCTTCATTGCAAAGAGTCAACATCTCAAAATCCTTAATCGTCTGAGTAGCCTCTTTCTGTGCGCTGGCAAGGACAAAGTCAGAGAGACTCGTACCGCGCAAACTTGCGGCGTGTTCCAAAAGACGCTTTAGGGCTTTGGGTATCCGGGCTTCAAGCCGCTCTTCTTTTGTATGTCTTTGGACTTTCATCATCGCATTGTTGCGCATCGATAGCTCCTTACTCTTTCCCAAGTGTACGGCTATATGCCGTACATTACAACCATATTTTGTAACGCTATTCCGACTATGCCTCTCAATGTATTGGGGCCCAAACGGGTGGCAAAGATATCGAGAGCGGCTCAACTCCCATCACAACTTTTAGAGCCTTTCTGCCGACACTTCTTGAAGTTCAGAAGCTTCCTTCCTGCAACCTGTCTTTGTATCGGCCGGTGTTCCAAAAAAATTAAAAAGTCTAATTAGGGGTTAAGACCGCCTTAATGTCCCTTGAGCAGAATGACTCATCGCCGCAGTGCTCTGCGCGCGACCATTGCACAACTTATGAACTCGTTTCTCACAAGGTGTTTTCGTTGCGCGGTGCTGGCCATGATGCTCCTGCTGTCGGGGTTGGCAAGCATGGTCTGCTTCTCATATGACGCAGACGGTGACGAGAGCACTCCTCCCGTGACCATCGAGTTCAATGGCGTTGTTCCCAGCAAGAAAAGCATTCAGATTCCAAAGCCACATGCCACGGCGGCGGCTCATCACGTTCGCGATGAACAGCCGGCTTCTACCGAGTTGGTGGCCTCAAACGATTTCTCATCTACTCCAGTGCGTGACAAAGAATCACCGCAGCTCCTCGTTCCACTCAGGCGCTAATCCCAGGCCCAATCTCTCTTTTTTCGTCGTAACAGCCCAGGCATAAAGGCACTTTTCTGCTCGCGAATGAGCGCGACAGCTAGATCAAGCTAACGCAGTTCCGTGATCCGCTTGAACCGCCATTAAGTTTTGCCGCCAGGGAATGAAAGACACCGTTCACGACGGAAACCACTCAGCACAATTCGATCGCCTTGCTGGACCAGCTTTGTCCGGCGGGAGATCACACCACAACCTAATTAGGAAACAGTCAGCATGGCTTTCGGCGCAAAACGTTTGCCGAGTGCCAGCAGACTAACGACTCTGAGGAGATCAACAATGAAAGCGTCTTCCGGGACTCTGGCTTTTGTGCGCCTTTTTATTTGCGTAATCGCAATCACAGTGGCCGTTGGATATTTTGCCCACGTGCGCGCACAGAGCGGCAGCCTACCTGAACAGGGGATGGTAATTCCACTGCGCCCCCTTGCTCCTTTATCAACTGTCCCAGTTCCTCCGGTATTCGGAATGGAAGGAATTCTTGCCGATAAGACTGCGGCGATTGAGCTAGGCAAGGCCTTGTTCTGGGACATGCAGGCCGGCAGTGACGATATCCAGGCCTGTGCCAGCTGCCACTTCAACGCAGGAGCAGATAGCCGCGCGATCAATCAGGTGAATCCTGGCCAAGCCGGCGGCGACAACAACTTCCAGATAGGCGTTTCTGCCAATGGCTCATTAGGACCGAACTACCACTACAAGGCAGGCACGGCAGGCGCTGGATTCGGTGGATACCACGACGGAGATTTCCCGTTCCGTAAAGTGGCCGACGTAGAAGACCGCTTCAGCGTAATTTCCGATGTCAACGATGTCTCGGGTTCGCAAGGAGTATTCGGCCTTAGCAACGACAAGATCAAGGTTGACGTTCAAATCACTCACACCACGGATTTCGATAACAACCCCAACCATATCGATAGCCCCAAAACCGCTGAAGGCGGCGACGACGAGGGATTCACTTACGGCAACGGCAAGCCTCACCTGCCCAGTCACAAAGATCTTCCATCCAACAGTTCCGGCAAGGGTAATGGCGCAGCGCAATCAAACAGCGGCAAAGGAAATAAGATTGGCGGATCGGTTGTCACCTCAAACAGCATTGAGTTAACAAACTCGGTGGCTGATCCGGTCTTTTCTTATCCAAATCCTGCCGACCCAACTCAGCGCGTCAATGTTCGCAGAGTCACCGGCCGCAACACTCCCAGCGCTGTAAATGCGGTTTTCAACTTCCGCAATTTCTGGGATGGACGTGCACAGAACGTTTGCAACGGCGCGAATCCCTTTGGCGCCCGTGACAATTCCCTGCACCTGCTGGTGTTAGGCACTGACGGAAAGCTGGGCCCGGCGCACGTTGGCATGGCGAACTCCGCTCTCTGCTCGCAATCTTT